>NZ_JBIDFF010000007.1:0-110130 GCF_046635645.1 Gilliamella sp. BG2 | reverse complement strand
AAACACAACAACCAACTTAGAAAGGGTGCACTACTTGCTACTTTAAATGGTAATAGCATTGCTGCGCTGGCTGGCTTAGGGCATGTCAATGGTAATGACCGTAGTAATAAGGAAAACTTAAATTAGTTCCTAAAATTGATAAAACTTTTAAACCTAGCAAACTTTATCCAGCTACGAAAGTATTCAAATTATTTCATTATGGAAGACAGGATCTGACACGAGCATATAAACAAATGAGTAAATTATTCTTAACTTTAGAAATAGTCGGCGATAGTATATCATTATTTAAAATTTATAACAAAACTAAAAATATAATGGTTAAAGATGATAATAGTGATAATGCGGATCTATTTATTGCTCATCCAGAAGAAATTACTAATACAGAAGAAGTTATAGAAAACTGTTCACTTGTAATCCGTATTACTGGGAGTGAATCTGATACTGATAATCAGCCTAATTATTGGTTATGTAAGCGCATAGATGGTACTGAATATTTAAAATATTACGATGGACATATTCAAGAAAAGGAATAGCATACATGATTATATTAATCTATATTGCATATTATTTTTTATCTCTTTTGCCTATTATATTTTCTTATCGATTCAGAAAATATACAATAAGCGATTATCATTATAATAAGCAATTGAATTGGAAAAAACGAGGGGGTGCTAATTTTCAATTATATCGCTTTAATTTTTCAGGTAATAGTTGCAGGTGAACTAAAAAGTAAATTAAAAAGCCTAGATAATTCTATTTTAGGTTATGAGCCTATTTTAGTTTCAGCATACATATTTCTTATTGTTTATGCATTCTTTTCTATATCATGGTTAGAAAGTCCTAAATCTTATATAAAAAAGAAAAAATTTAAATAAAAAATGATTCAAGGTGAAAGAAGGAATTGTTAAACGTGGTTATTTTGATTTATATTTTATCTTGTTTCTATTCTACCCATTTTGGTTACTATTCGTTATAGGGGATATAGTAGAATAGATTATATGGCAAATAAGCGTTTAAGATGGGAAAGGCGAATAATGTTATTTTTGTGTGTTATTATTGGATTTACTCATATTTTTATTCTTTGCGCTAACAAAACTATCATTAGTTATTCCTCTGAATATAAACCATTAGTTTTTTCTGCATTTGCGTTTTTTCTCTTTTATTCATTCTTTCCTTTATCATGGTTAACCGAAAAAATATAACCGTCTAAAATAGGATAGCAAAAGAGTAAAAAATTCTCCATGATAAAAGTATAATAAGAATAGCTGAACACTAAATCGTATCTATATTAAAAGAAACGGAAAAGACCCCATGAAGCATTAAATAATACGATATCCATTGAATATTAGACACGAAAACAAGCAGCATAATTTACTACGTGAATCGTGTATTAAGTTTGGGCTATTTATAAAAATTACGATAATAGATCTGTAACTCATTAAAGAATAAAAATCATGATAGCCAGAATAGAACTCAATCAACTCGAAAAACGCATTAAAGACTACTTATTGACTTTTTTACTTTTTAAATGATGCATTGTTTAGTGAACTTGCTTATGACTATCGAAATAACCAAACTTATTAAGTATATTTTATTTCTACAAATCATCACCCAAAAAACCGTCAAAAATCACTTTGATTTTATTTATGTTTTTGTCTTTATGTTTGTACGTTAAATAAAAAGTGAAAGTTTAATAAAACTTACCTACATCTAAATAACAATAATTAACTCCGCTAACAACAGTTAATATTACAAATAAAGCTAGCAATCTTATACTATTTATGGTATAAAACGCGCGCTACATTTCACATTATTTTTTTGCAAAAGTAATGATGGATAAAAGCATTAAATTTAATGATTAATTAACGTTATAACACACACATATCATTACACTTTTCCGGGGTGCCTTTTACTTTATGTATAGGTCGGATAGAGCGGATATGTGGAGGCATAACCCCAACGTCAAAATGAGGAAATCATGACTACAGTATCAATGCGCGATATGTTACAAGCGGGTGTACACTTTGGACACCAAACTCGTTATTGGAACCCAAAAATGAAACCATTTATTTTTGGTGCACGCAATAAAGTTCATATTATCAATCTTGAAAAAACAGTACCACTGTTTAACGAAGCATTAGCTGAATTAAACAAGATTGCCGCTCGTAAAGGTAAAATTTTATTTGTTGGTACAAAACGTGCAGCTAGCGAAGCAATTAAACAAGCTGCTGAAAGCTGTGGACAATACTACGTTAATCACCGTTGGTTAGGTGGTATGTTGACTAACTGGAAAACAGTACGTCAATCAATCAAACGTCTAAAAGATTTAGAAACACAAGCTAGTGATGGTACATTCGATAAATTAACCAAAAAAGAAGCACTAATGCGTGCTCGTGAAATGGCTAAATTAGAAAATAGCTTGGGTGGAATTAAAAATATGGGTGGCTTACCTGATGTGATCTTTGTTATTGGTGCAGACCACGAACATATCGCTATCAAAGAAGCTAACAACTTAGGTATTCCAGTCATTGCTATTGTTGATACTAACTCAGATCCTGATGGTATTGATTACGTTGTTCCAGGTAATGATGATGCGATTCGTGCAATTCAATTATATGCAAATGCAGTTGCTGAAGCAGTACGTTCTGGTCGTGAACAAAACCAATCTCCAGTATCTGAAGAAAGCTTCGTAGAAGAAGCGCCAGCAGCAGAGTAATAAACTCAAATATTTTCAGGGTCGATAATAATATCGACCCATTCTAATGAAAATCATCACAATGGTTAAATAGAGGATTAAAAAATGGCTGAAGTTACCGCTTCTATGGTAAAAGAACTGCGCGAAAGAACTGGCGCAGGTATGATGGAATGTAAAAAAGCATTAGTTGAAGCAAACGGTGATATCGAACTTGCAATTGACAACATGCGTAAATCAGGTCAAGCAAAAGCAGCTAAAAAAGCAGGTCGTGTTGCGGCTGAAGGTGTTATTATTTCTAAAATCTCTGCGGATAAAAAATTTGGCGTAATATTAGAAGTAAACTGCGAAACAGACTTTGTTGCTAAAGATGCAGGATTCTTAGCATTTAGTGATAAAGTTGCAGAGGCGGCATTAACAGAACGCATTAGCGATATTGCTGCATTACAAGCTAAATTTGAAGAAGAGCGCACAGCTTTAGTTGCTAAAATTGGTGAAAACATCGGTATTCGTCGTGTTGCTGAAATTGCTGGTGACGTAGTAGGTAGTTACCAACACGGTGCTCGTATTGGTGTATTAGTTGCTGCAAACGGTGCTGACGATGAATTAGTTAAACACATCGCAATGCACATTGCTGCAAGCAAACCAGAGTACGTTGATCCAAGTGACGTACCTGCTGACGTGGTTGAACATGAACGTAACATTCAAATTGATATCGCAATGCAATCAGGTAAACCACGTGAAATCGCTGAAAAAATGGTTGAAGGCCGTATGCGTAAATTCACTGGTGAAGTATCACTAACTGGTCAACCATTTGTAATGGAACCTTCAAAAACTGTTGGCGACTTATTAAAAGAAAAGAGCGCAGCAGTTACTTCATTCATTCGTTTTGAAGTGGGTGAAGGTATTGAAAAAGTCGAAGTTGACTTCGCAGCAGAAGTTGCAGCAATATCAAAACAATCTTAATTGTTTTATAAAACCGCCGTTAAGGCGGTTTTGTTTATCTACAAAATATTTTAAAATTACTGCTAGATAGGAGCCCTAGCTCCTTATTTTATTAAATAACGAAACAGTGAGACATCATATGGTAACCCCTTTTTATAAACGTATTCTTCTTAAACTCAGTGGTGAAGCACTACAAGGTGACGAAGGTTTTGGTATTGATGCAACCGTTCTTGATCGTATGGCTCAAGAAATAAAAGAGCTTATTGAAATGAATGTTGAAGTTGCTGTTGTTATTGGGGGTGGTAATCTATTTCGTGGCGCAGGGCTTGCTAAAGCGGGAATGAACCGAGTAGTTGGTGATCACATGGGCATGCTTGCAACTGTCATGAATGGACTTGCGATGCGAGATGCATTGCACCGAATAGAAGTAAACGCTCGCCTAATGTCAGCCATTCCATTAAATGGCGTGTGCGATGACTATCGTTGGACTGAAGCAATTAGCTTGCTTCGTCATGGTAAAGTCGTTATCCTTTCTGCTGGAACTGGTAATCCTTTTTTCACAACCGATTCAGCAGCATGCTTACGAGGTATTGAAATTGGTGCAGATGTTGTCTTAAAAGCGACCAAAGTAGATGGTGTTTACTCTGCCGATCCTGTTAAAGATCCAACAGCAACACTTTATAAAACACTAAGCTATGAAAAAGTGCTTACAGATGAGCTTAAAGTAATGGATTTAGCGGCATTCACATTAGCAAGGGATCATAATTTACCAATTTGTGTCTTTAATATGAATAAACCTGGAGCGTTGCGTCGTGTTATATTAGGTGAACAAGAAGGGACATTAATTAATAACAAAGCAACAGTAACCAGTTAATTATCTTTATTTTAAATAAGGCTTTTATTATGTTAAACGAGATTCAAAAAGAAGCGCAAACGCGCATGGAAAAAAGTATTGATGCGTTTCAAAATCATATTTCTAAAGTAAGAACGGGTCGCGCATCACCAAGCTTATTAGATGGTATTATGGTTGAATATTATGGTAGTCCAACGCCATTACGCCAACTAGCTAACATCGTTGCTGAAGATGCAAGAACGCTAGCGATTACTGTATTTGACAAATCACTTACGCCACTAATTGAAAAAGCAATCTTAACATCAGATTTAGGACTTAACCCAGCATCAGCAGGTACCGTTATTCGCGTTCCATTACCGCCACTAACCGAAGAACGCCGTCGAGACTTAACCAAAATTGTCCGTAACGAAGCAGAACAAGGTCGAGTATCGATCCGTAATATTCGCCGTGATGCCAACGACCAAATCAAAGCATTACTAAAAGATAAAGAAATATCTGAAGATGATGAACGTAAAGCACAAGATTTAATCCAAAAAGCGACAGATGCCGCAATTAAAAAATTAGATACAGTGCTTGCCGATAAAGAAAAGGAACTAATGGAATTCTAATTTTTATCTTCTTTTTTCTCTTTTCTTCCAAACGCTTTGTTTTATAAAGCAGAGCGTTTTTCCTTGATTTTAAAAATCGGTCAGTAAATGAATTGATTTTATTTATTTTTTAATCTAATTTTCATCCAAAACAGCCCCCTAAAACAGTCATCCAAAACCGAACTCCAAAAAAACATCCCACAGCACCAACATCCGCCGTTACCTCACTACGCACAATTATTTACAAAAAAGTCCGCCAAAAAACTAGCCAACTATTTTATAAATGGTTATACTTTTATCGCTGTAGGAAAACAAGCTTATTAAATAAGCGAATAATTATAAAAATTCAAATAAAACAAAATATTACTTGACACGAGGAACGTAATGCATTATCATTTTAGGCACAAGCACTGGCAAACCTATGTCTTAAATTTATCAAATAATCCTATTCGACGAGTTTTTACACAAAACTTATTTATACCTTCCAAATTATCTCTCAACGAATTATCGAAATTATCGCTCAAATCACCTAAAACAGCTTTGCTAGTATCAGTACTGTTATTATTGTCATTGTCATGGAATGTACAGGCGAATGGCAAAAAGTATCGAGCGGGTAATCGTAGTGATGCAATAATATTACTATCCGAACCATTACCAGCGGAGCCAGTTATGCCAGTTATCAAATGTAAGGCCGAATCTATATCAGGGTGAGGGAAAACACGCAGGCCCTGCTAACATATGGAATCCTAAAAAGGGCTTTTTAGTTCAATCAACCAATCCAGGATCATATAACCTCAATTTTCCAACTACAGGTGCGGATAATTTATATTTTGATTTACTCATTACAGGAATAGATGTAAGAGAATTGACATGGGCACCTGTCACGCATGAGGGAATTACTGCAAGCGTGATAAATGTTGTACCTAATGATTACTGGATTCCTTATGAAGATAGGGGACAAGTTGTAGCACGTGTTAAGCTAACAGGTCCAGAGGCAAGAAATCAAAGGTTCAGACCTGGCCGAATAGTTAGGCCAAGGTTACCGCAGACGTTTGAGTTAGTGGGTAGAGATAAAGATGGTTATGAGTTAGTAAAATATGGATTTGTGTTGAAGAAGTGGTTCATCAGTAGTGGGGCCGTAAGAAGATATTATAATGAACAATCTGGATGGTGTAGAGGTTTGGGTTATCACATGCCGGGGACAAGTGATTTAACCAATGCGAAGTGTGGTGTAAGAGGAGATCATTTTTTCCCATGTATAAAAATAAAAGTGGGTAGAGATTATATCATAATGAACGATGGCGCCAAGCCATCGTCAGGACATGGGGAATACCAACGTCAAATAGGCGCTGGATTTTTCACGGAGTGGGGCAGCATGAACAGCTACGCTGATGCGGGTTTCATCGGCAGCGGCTACTGGTTAGGTGGCAGCCGATCAGGTGATAATATGATGCTCGCTGTTAGCTCGAGCAAAGGCTACGTCTATAGGCACAGTGATAACTTCGGCGGTAACGATGGTCTTTGCTTAAGTGGTGGTTAATTAATCCTTATGGCGCGGAAGGTGGTTATGGTGTCTGAAAGAACAATATAAAAAAGAATAAAGCCCCAGTATAAGTTTGGAGCAAACCCCTTAGGGTTGAGCAGTTGCGGTAAAGCCACAATCGCGCCCCCCCGCCACCAACGCTGAAAGCGTGGCTGGCGGGGGCACAAGGACAAGCAAATAAACAAAGAGGAGTCATGCAATGGAAATTAAACAAAAATTAGCATTAAGTGACAACCCGATTCATTTTTTGAGAGAAGGACTTTTTTAAAGACATACAACCAATCGTTTTATGTGATAAATCAATTATTAGGATTCAACATAAAACCAATAATCAAACACATAAAAAAACTCGACCAAATGTGCGAGCGCATCAACGTAGCTCAGATGTAGAAACTTAGCATTCACATCAGATAGGAAAAAGCTGTGGGGCAACTCAGCTAAAATCCACTTTGCTGTTGATAGTGGTGGTCTACCTTAATAATTCACTTAAAAAAACATTTAGTTAGCAATACAACAAGCTTTAGAAAAATGGACTATGCCAAAACTAGAAAAATACAATGAGTCGGTTTATTATAAAATTTTGTGACAAAATTAATTATCACCTTTAATGGGCAAATATACAAATTTAGTATGGATTTATAAAGGGATATATTCTGAATCAGCAAATATTTGCAGATTCACCATATAGAGAATAAAATTTTAGGCGATTTATTAACTTTTATAATATGGTTAAAACGCATCATGAATTTTTAAAGAGTTATTTTAATTATGAAGTGTAAACAATCCAGAGGTTTCTTAGCTGTAAGTTTATTTATTCTACAAAAGGAGCAATTTAAATAGATGAAACAAGTCGGAAAGAAGAAAATGATTTTCTTTTTTAGTCCTGATCATTATCTATCTCAGTGGTATCCTTGTCATTTTGTTATTAATGAAATAGCATTTACTAGTGCAGAACAATGGATGATGTATTCTAAAGCGTTGTTATTTAAAGATATAGAGAGTGCCAATGCTATTCTATCTATTCCGTCATCTAAAATGCAAAAAAAGCTGGGGCAAACTGTGCGTAATTTTGATGAAAATATATGGAATAAGCATAAAAAAGAGATTGTTTTTGAGGGTAATTATGCAAAATTTTCTCAAAATGATGAGCTTAAAAAATATCTATTATCAACCAAAGATAAAGTATTAGCAGAAGCAAGCCCTTATGATAAGATTTGGGGAATTGGTTTAAGTATTGATGACGAAATGAGATTTAATATGACTAAATGGCGCGGCAAAAATTTACTTGGTGAAGTTTTAATGCAAGTAAGGAAGGCATTAAAAGCGTAATTCTAAATAACTATTAATCATCTATTTTTATACTGAAACACATAGTTACCTGAAACTTTTTGACAAAACTATCAATCTTTTTATCAACTTTTTTGTTTATGGCGCTAACATAGATTAGCTTTTTGTTAAAAATATCCCAAGCCAAATCCAACCACTAAAATAATAAGCGTTGAATATTTTTGTTGGGATATTTTATTAATTGTTATAAAAAATAAACAATTATTTCTGCTTTGAAAAGCTTAGCAACTGAATTTTAAAAATATCACTCAGTAGCCACAGTAAAACGTTGCTTAATATGCTTGGCTTTTTCTGCTTCATCAATCATGGCAATAGCATAATCGGCATAACTGATTTGGCTTTTTCCTTGGCTGTTAAATAACACCTCTTCACCGCCCAAGATATAATGCCCAGTTCTTTCCCCATCAGCATTAAACTCAATGGCTGGGCTTAAATAAGTCCATTGTACATCTTCACATTTTTTAAGCTCATCAAGTGCTTTTGCCATATTGATTGCTAATGGTTTAAATTCATCAGGAAAATCAGGTGTATCAACCAAACGAATTGAATGTTGTGGATTAACGTATAAACTTCCTGCACCACCAACAACTAATAGGCGATTAACTTTACCGCTCAAGATATCGGTTAAATGTTTTAAACTGGTTTGATGCAATGGCAGTGATTCAAGTGTCCATGTGCCAAATGCATCAATAATCACATCAAAGGGTTTTAAATCAGTATAGGTTAATTCGAACAGATCTTTAATTAGCACATTTGCTTTGGGATCGAGCGGTTGACTCGCTTTGCGCACTATTGCGGTAACATCATGCCCTCGTGAAATCGCCTCTTTGACTAAAAGTTGCCCTGTTTTACCACTCGCACCAATGACTGCTATTTTCATACTTTACTCCTTTTAATCGTTTAAGGATTAACATGATATAAGAATGGTTTTATATTAGTCTTTAACGTTTCTACTGTAAAGTAGGTACCAAATAGTGCTATAGTAACTTTTTTGAAACTATTGTTGAATTTTAAGGATTAATGATTAAATTAAATAATGATTTGCCTATTTGCCCTGTTGAAATAACATTAATGTTAATAGGTGATAAGTGGAAAGTTTTAATTGTGCGAGACCTGCTTACGGGAACCAAGCGCTTTGGTGAACTAAAAAAATCGCTGACTGGTATATCACAAAAAGTTTTAACTCAGCACCTGCGAGCTATGGAAAAAAATGGGTTATTAACCCGCAAAGTGTATGCCGAGGTTCCCCCCAGAGTTGAATATACATTAACCGAGGTTGGACAAAGTCTAAAACAGGTGCATGATGCCATGTTAGAGTGGGGAAAGGCCTACAAATTAAAAGCGGATGAGTCACCTTTTCCTCATCCGTCAATCAATCATAATTAACTATCAAATTCTTCGCAGCCAAAATAAAACTCATCTGAGTTGGCATTTTTGTCACGACCGATAAGAATGATACTAGGAAAATGATTTTCTTCTGTGATTGGGGCTGTATATTGATAATATTGTCCTATATCACCCCAAGACATTTCTTCTTTTAAATGGGCAGGGATTGGGATTGCCCCCATTGCTTTGGCAAATGTATCTATATCACCTTTGGCAACAGCATAAAAATATGAACCGCTATCGCCTTGGTATTTAATTTGCGATACAGTCGTATTCATTATTTCCAGCGGTTTGGCAAAGTGATACTCTAAATTAATCAGCCCATCATCTTCTAAGTTTTTTATGGTAATGTTTTGTTGGTTAAGTTGTTTAACCACTTTTGCATCACGACCATCAATTGGAGCAACCTTGCATAATAAAGCCGCTTTAAATTGTGCTTCAATTGTATTATTTGTTTCGGTCGCTAATGCATATCCTGAGAAACCCAAAATGAGCAGTGAACTGCATAAAAATTTGTATGACACCTTTATTTTTTTCCTTTTTAAGGCTTTGTTTAAATTATTTACTATTGTTACAAAAAATAACTGCATTAGATAGTATTTGTCAGAATTTAGTTAAATAAAATTATTTTAATATCAATGGGTAAATGGTCAATTTTATATTAAATCTTAATATAGCTATTAGTTAACAAAACTTATTTACCAACTGGTATAAATAATCTCAAATCGCTATTTTTTATAAAATAGATTAGTATGATTTTATTGATTTTTGTTGGCTAAATTATTATGAGTATATCTTCAAACAACTTAACCATTAAAGATATTGCAAAGCTTTGTTCGGTAAGTAAATCTACCGTGTCTCGAGTGATTAATCATGATCCTATGGTTAAAGAAGCTACGCGTAATAAAGTTTTGGCAATCATTGAACAGTATCACTTTACGCCGTCTAAATCGGCAAGAGCGATGCGTGGTTATGGGAATAAAGTGATTGGGATTATTGTAACTCGCCTTGATTCTCTTTCTGAAAATCAAGCTGTTCAAAGTATGTTGCCTATTTTTTATCGGCATGGTTATGATCCTATCATTATGGAAAGCCAATTTAGTACAGCCAAAGTCAAAGAATATTTATCCATGCTTAAAGGTAAACAAGCTGATGGCGTAGTTATCTTTGCATTTACTGGACTAGAGCAGTCATTATTATCCACCTGGCAAAATAGTAGTGTAGTAATCGCAAGAAAATTCCAAGATCATACTTGTATTTGTTATGATGATATTGGTGCAGTTAGATTATTGCTTGCTCATTTATATCAATCGCAACAACATCAAAATATTGGTTATATCGGTATTGAGCAACAAGACCAAACTACTGGCGCATTGCGTTATCAAGCCTATTTGGATTTTTGCCAGCAATATCAACTTAGCCCCAATGCGGTTTTAGGTCAATTAAGTTATCGTTCAGGTTATGATCTTGCCCAGTTGGTGTTAACTAAAAATCCATCGGCTATCGTTTGTGCAACTGATGGTATTGCATTAGGATTAAATAAGTATTTACACGAAAAACAGCTTGAACATATTACCGTAGCTAGCATTGGTAATAGTGAGCTACTGAGTTTTCTTTTTCCTAAGACTTGTGCAGTTGAACTCGGTTTTGATCAAGCAGGTAGTTGTGCGGCTCAAGAGTTACTTAATATGTTACAAAATCAGTTTGAACTGAAAAGTATCACTATTCCTTGCCATTTAATAAGCTAACCAGTAGTTATTTTTATTTAATTTGTGCTTATTTTGCTCTAATTTGTGATATTAATCACAAAAAAGGGAACGTTCCCATTTATTAATTTATCAATTCAATCTATGCTTAATCTATATTCAAAATAGCCAGATTATTAGTGAAATAAAAAGGCTAATTCTAATTTAAAGGAGACCTTTTATGGCTAAAAATTCCCAATTAACTAGCCAATCGATAATGCAATTAATCGAGTTGATTGGTGGGAAAGAAAATATTGCCAGTGTCACTCACTGTTTAACAAGATTGAGGTTTGCCTTAGTTGATCCTAAGCTAGCTGATGTCCAAGCTATAGAAGAACTGCCTTTTGTGAAAGGTTGTTTTAATAATGCTGGACAGTTTCAAGTTATCATTGGTACCAATGTTGATAGTTATTACAAAGCATTGATCCAGCAATTAAATTTAGATGAAGCAAGCAAAGAGCAAACTAAAGTAGCAGCTAAAAAGAATATGTCTTTTTTTGAAAGGTTTATTTCTAACTTAGCGGAAATTTTTGTGCCATTATTACCAGCTTTAATCGCTGGTGGTTTATTACTTGGGTTACGTAATATTATTGGTGAAATGCCAACTATTGATGATAAGCCGCTGATACAAACCTATCATTGGCTAGCGCCAATTTACAGTATACTTTGGTTACCTTGCGAGGCGATTTTCCACTTTTTACCAGTTGCCATTTGTTGGTCTACCGTGAAAAAGATGGGAGGATCGCCAATTTTAGGTATTGTTTTAGGCATCACTTTGGTTTCACCACAATTGATGAACGCTTATGACCTTGGCAGTAAAATACCTGATGTTTGGGATTTTGGTTGGTTTAGTATCGAAAAAGTCGGCTATCAAGCGCAGGTGATTCCGTCTATTTTTGCAGGTTTAGCGTTGGGTTGGATCGAAACACGATTACGCAAAATTGTACCTGATTACTTGAATCTAGTGATTGTGCCGATTGTTGCGCTTCTTGTTTCTGTGTTTTTAGCACATTTCCTTTTAGGTCCAATTGGAAGAATGTTAGGTAATGGTATTGCTTTTATTGTTAAATATTTAATGACTGGTGATTATGCCTTTATTGGCGCTGCTGTTTTTGGTTTCTTTTATTCACCATTGGTTATTACTGGTATTCACCATACAACCCTTGCAATTGACTTACAAATGACTGAAAGCATGGGCGGTACGCCGATTTGGCCAATTATTGCTTTATCTAATATTGCTCAAGCTTCGGCTGTTGTGGGTATTATTTTAGTTAGTAAAAAACATAATGAGCGTGAAGTGTCGGTTCCTGCTGCCATATCAGGTTATCTTGGGGTAACCGAGCCTGCTATGTATGGTATTAATTTGCGCTATAAATTCCCGATGCTGTGCGCCATGGTTGGTTCAGCTTTAGCCGGGTTAATTTGTGGTTTATTTGGTGTGTTATCTAATGGTATTGGGGTTGGCGGTTTGCCGGGTATTTTATCGATAAAGCCGATATATTGGTCGATTTATGCTTTGGCGATGATTGTGGCAATTGTGGTTCCGATTGTTTTAACTTCGATCGTTTATAAAATTAAACTTAAAAAAGGTACGTTAGATATTCGTTAAACACGAGCTAATAACCATTAACCGTTCTTGTTATTGAGCGGTTAATTTATGAAAAATAAATAATAAAGAGCAAGCAATGAATAAAATCGATATCCCTTGGTGGCAAAATGGTACTATTTACCAGATCTATCCAAAAAGTTTCCAAGCTAGTGGCGCTGGTTCGACGGGTGATTTATTAGGTATTATTAGCCGATTAGACTATCTTGAAAATTTAGGGGTTAGTGCTATTTGGTTAACGCCGATTTATCCATCCCCACAAATTGATAACGGTTATGATGTGTCGGATTATTATGATATAGATCCGAGCTATGGCTCAATGGCTGATTTCGAACTACTGGTTAAACAAGCGCACGAGCGTGGTATTCGCATTATGATGGATATGGTGTTTAATCATACTTCAACACAGCACCCATGGTTTAAATCAGCCTTAGATAAGTCAAGTCCTTATCGCTCATTTTATATTTGGAAAGACGCTAAAGCCGATGGCTCAGAGCCTAACAATTGGCGGTCAAAATTTGGCGGTAAAGCATGGCAATGGCATGAACAATCAAAACAGTATTATTTGCACTTATTTGCTAAACAGCAAGCCGATCTTAATTGGGAAAATCCAACTGTTCGTCAAGAAATCAAAAAAGTATGTCAATTTTGGGCTGATAAAGGCGTTGATGCATTAAGGCTTGATGTGATTAATTTAGTTTCAAAACAGCAAGATTTTCTGGATGATGAAAATGGCGATGGTCGTCGATTTTATACCGATGGTCCAAAAATTCATGAATTTTTACAAGAGATCAGTCGTGATGTTTTTCAACCCAACCAACTTAAAACAGTTGGCGAAATGTCATCCACCACATTAGAAAACTGCCAAAAATATGCTAGCTTAGATGGTAAAGAATTGACCATGACGTTTAACTTTCATCATCTAAAAATCGATTATCCAAACGGTGATAAATGGACGCTGGCTAAACCTGATTTACTTGAACTCAAAAAAATCCTTGGCTATTGGCAAACAGGCATGCAAGATAAGGCTTGGAATGCAATTTTTTGGTGTAATCATGATCAACCTCGTATCGTTTCACGCCTTGGTGATGAAAACCAATATCACAAACAATCTGCCAAAATGTTAGCCATGCTGCTGTATGGTTTACAAGGCACACCTTATCTTTATCAAGGTGAAGAAATCGGTATGACTAATCCTCATTTTACTGATATTTCACAATATAAAGATGTTGAAAGTCTTAACATTTATCAAGAAAAAATAGCTGATGGTATACCTAAAGCGGAAATTTTAGCAATCCTTGCTAGCAAATCCAGAGACAATAGCCGAACACCAATGCAATGGGATAATTCAGCCAATGCTGGCTTTACTAAAGGTAAGCCTTGGATTGAGGTGGCAAACAATTATCCACAAATTAATGTCAAAGCGGCACTTGATGATCCTGATTCGATATTTTATTGCTATCAAACCTTAATTAAATTACGCAAAACATACCCGATTTTTATTTTTGGTGATTATCAAGATTTAACGCCAGATATTGCTGATTATTGGTGCTATATCAGGCGGTGGCATAATCAAAAATTACTAGTGATAGCAAATCTGACCGATAAAACACTGACATGGTCATTACCTAATTCGTTACAACTCTTGAATTGGCAACAATTATTTAGCAATTATCAAGATAACCATCGGCTAGGCTCTGAAATAAGATTAAGACCTTATGAAGCCATATATTGGTTGCAACAGGCGGATTAAGCAAGCGATATGGGCAATCTATAAAAAGATTGTCCATTTTAATGTACGATAATTGTCCCATTTTAAAGCCAACCAGTTGATCGATTTAATTAAAATATCTTTTAAAAAATAGCCTAAAAGTTATAATATTTTGCTTAAAAAATGGGTAAATAAAAAATTAAAGAGGAATGAGGATGGAAGACAAAACGATTTTATTAATGAATCAGTATTTAGATAGAGATTATAGTGTTTTTCCAATGGCTGAAGATAAAATAGTATTGCAAGATATTCGCAATATTGAAAATAGTTTGGCAATTAAATTTCCTGATGAATATGTTGCTCATTTACTTGGTGAAGATTGTGATGCTATTCCCCATAGAGGCATTTATATTGAAGTAAAAGAGGAGATTTGGCGTCGTCCTCAAGCAATGGCCGTGGGACCTTTTTGGACATTTTTATATGGTTTTCATACTTATACAGCCTCTAAATTAAGTGCTGATTGGATGAGGCTTGATTTTATTGGCCATCAATTTATGCAGGAAACAGGGCTTAAAGCAATCCCAATCTTGAAAATTATTAATGATGCTGATATGTATTGTGTTAATGAATTTAGTGATATTGTAAAATTTAATCACGAAATGAATGTTTTGGAACCAACAAATATGGATTTTTGGCAGGTTTTGGAATTTGAATTAAAAGAGCTAAAAGAAAGAAAAGAAACCAAAAAATC
The DNA here is from genome assembly GCF_046635645.1 of Gilliamella sp. BG2. Classification (NCBI taxonomy): domain Bacteria; kingdom Pseudomonadati; phylum Pseudomonadota; class Gammaproteobacteria; order Orbales; family Orbaceae; genus Gilliamella; species Gilliamella sp. BG2. Next base: position 94,964 of record NZ_JBIDFF010000007.1, on the reverse strand, counting down.
TAAATTAAAATAATTTCATACTTAAATTAGAGTATCACAAGGAAGTGAAATAAATTAACATAATGACATGTATTGTAAATAACTCATTGAATTATTTTTATAATTCAATCATGAACTGTTATTGTTTTGCGATATCATTAGTGGTTATATAATAATTCACGCATTTTTACTAACTGTGCAATCGCTTTAGTAAAATTAGGTGTTTCTGGCAACATTGAAGTGATTGATGCGGTTTCAATTTTGCTTAACAATGTTTCTGCGATATTCATAATCTCATCATAGCTTAATTGACCATTTTTAATGGCAAGCAGTTCATCACGATTAGCGCATTTATTGGTAATGGTGCCTTTAGTCATTATTTCATGCGCCACTTGCAATAAACGAATAGTATGCATCATATTTTTAGCATCAAAATCATTACCACTTTTAATATTACTTTGATAACGCTGCTCATTTCGCTTTTCAACCCATTGCCAGTAAGCCTTATAATCACGACAATGCGATGAAAAACCATCACGATTAAAACTTAAGTAAGCATTTACTGTGGTGCCTACTTTCACCGACGACAAGCAAAGTTCGGTCGAATCATCATTTTGAATAATGCCATGATAGCCACAATCCCCCGAGGCATCATAAAAAAGTGCATATAAATCTCGACTATGTGGAATATTCACCAAACCACATAAATGTTGCTCAAAACGCTTTTCACTTAACCAATTAGTGAGGGGATAAGCATGCTGCCCTTGAATAATATAACAAAAATCAAGAACCGTTTTACGTTTTACCTCAATGGGATTATTGATTTTTTTATTCAATCCTTTAGCTTTTTTAATTTGTGACATAGCATAGTGAGCAAAGGTTTGTTTAGTTTGTTGGGATAAAAATAGATCAAGGGTTAACTGCTGCATGATTGGATGCTGATAAACAATACAGCTTGGATCCGAGGCTAACACTTCTAAAATATTCGGGTTGTTTTTCAGTAACAGTTCCACAAATCGCCCTAATTCATAATAAACAATATCATTAGTTTCATTATTAATTTGTGGAATATAATCCAATCCATAAAACTTATTTTTAGGTAGATAAAAAACTCCTTTAATATCGGTATCTGATGTTTCAGTAGCCAAACCAAATGCACGGCTACCGCTGATCACTTCAAATAAGATTAAGTTTTGTGCTTTTAAATCGTCGATTGTCATTTAGTTTTCCTTGTCTTATTTTAAGCTCATTAATGTTTGTATAAAAAAATAATCTAACTTATCAGCCTTAAAATGTTGTTCGTCTATAGCCTGTAAACTTTCTTTAATCTCAATCATGGATTGTTCAATAAACAATAAGATTTTTGGATCGATAGTGATAGGTGTTGATTCAGTCATGGTTGCTTTTAAGGCAATAATATCATTGATTTGTTGGCTTAAATCATCAGGTAATAGTGTCAATAATGGCGTAATGGCCATGGGGGCGATTTGCTGTTTTTCTAAACACCATTTGGCACTTAATAAAGGTCTTAATACATAAAACAGTTTTTTGATACCGATCTGCTGCCCTTCACTGCTTTGTAAGGCGCTTTTAGCAATCCCTAAATAGTGATGAATATTGCCACGAGCATTAAAAAAATCAGCACAAAGTTGCCATAATTGGTTAGCAATTGGTGCATTTTGTTGATAAATAATGGGTGATTGCAACCATTCAAACGGGGTAGTATTTGATTTGCGGATCAATTGTAAAGTTTTTTTTAAATCCCAACCATGCAAATCCAGCTCATCATCAATAGGAAAAGTTAAATGTGAAGCAGGGTTATCAATGGCTAAGTATTTCTCAAAACGATGCACATAAATAAAACGCACATCATAATCACTATTCGGCGATGGAAACCCCCACGCCCGACTGCCTGATTCGCAAGCGTAAAGTATATGGATATTATGTTGTTGTGCTAATTCTGCTAACTTTTGTTTTATGCGGTTTTGCATTGCAACTATTCCTTTAGGTTATTTATTTTACTTTATATCTGAATTTTTAACGCATTTAAAGTCTTTTGCCTATTACCATTAACAAATCATTGAGCATGATGATTTAGATCTAAAATGCGATTTGCCTGCAGGTAAAAACGTGTCACCTGTGTGAATGTCTAACCATGTTTGACGGTAACGTTGATATCGCTTTACTTGACAATAGTTAGCCAATGTCACATATCTTTTATCCTCCATCAGATCAATAAAATAGAGTTGCTATTTGGTTAATTAATGCAATATAATCAAGCACATATTTAAATAAGAAACAGAGGCATCATTATGCGTAAGTGGCAACCAAAAGTCCTATTTTTGTTGGTGTAAAAATGACATATATAACAATTTAACCAATAAAGTAGAAAAAATAGTCAGCAAGATGTCGAAGCTAATTTATTTACTACAAAGATGGACAATTTCACACAGCTAGGTACACATTTTGCATGAATATGGTCTACAAGAACTTTATCGGTTACCTAGCTCTTTGAAAGAAGCGGTAAAAGAGATTGAAGATAAAAAAGGGCAAACTAATGAAAATAATTAATTTATTAATTATCGTATTGTTTAACTTTATAGGTGCCTATCTAAGTTACCAATGGTGTTATCGAATGATTATCGCAAAACATCGCACACCAGAATTATATTATTTGATATGTTATGGTTTGTGTTATTTCTGTTTTATTCTGATTTCAATCTTTCTTTTAAATAAAATAAAACAACCGATAGTTTTAGTGATTTGCGCAGTGCCAATTAGTTTTATCATTACCTTAATGTCTCCAATTTTATTTATGTTAATTGTGGAAGATACTAATAAATTGATTTTTAATCTAAATTTTATTATGGAGATGTTAGGTGTCACATCAATGATAACCCTTAATTTTATAATATATCCAGCAATTTTATTATGCTGCCATTATTCTATTGGTGGGATACAAAAAATATCAAGTAAGCTTACTTTGAAGCAATAATTAATTGCCGAAATCAGCCAGAAAATCGCCAAACTATTTTATACTGTGGAACTCATCTGATTGGATTGTCATCCTGTATTTCTTGTCTTATTTTAAGCTCATCAATGTTTGTATGTTGTCCTTTACTGCTTTAATATCGGAATTTTTTAACGCTTTTAAGGTTTTTAAAGCCCTTTGCCTATTACCATTAAAAAATGATTGAACATAATGAGTTATGATTGAAACGGTATAGACTCCTGAATATTTTTTACAACCTCATTAATTATTACTATGACTTAGATCTAAAATGCGACTTACCAGTCGGTAAAAATGTGGTACCTGCTTGAACGTCTAACCATATTTGACGGCAACGTTGGCGTCGCTTTATTTGACAATAGTTAGCCAATACTAAAAATCCTTGTAATTCCATTATTCCCAAAAAATAACGCTGCCACTTAGCGGCGGTATCGGTATTAATTCCCAATTGCTGGTTAATGGTTTTAAATGTTTCACCTTGTAGCAATAAATCAATAAAAGGCAACCACCGTTCACAATGAGATAACTTATCAAGATAATACTTTTTGAGTGGATTAAACGTTCGGCGACAAGTTCGGCAACGAAAATTAAGACGGTGCCCAATGCGAACTGTGCTTAGCGATCCACAATAATCGCAAGGCATATCTGACGTATCAAGTAGCTCGGCCAGCCATGACTTAAATGTCTGAGCTTGTCGAGACACTTCTGCCGGCATCGATTGTATAAGGTTAAGTACCGCTTGATAAAGATCAGGCTCATACTGCGCTAGCCACTGACGAATAATGTTATCTCGCCTTTGAGCAGCTCGAGGTGAAAGGTTAAATTTATTGGCAATCAAGCTATGTGGCAGAGCAATTAATGTCATGGGCGCAATATCAATCAGTAATGCGACAGGCTTAAGGCGTCGACATAATGGACTTGTTGCGATTAACACTGGCACTCGTTGCAAAAATCGCTCAGCAGCAGAATGCTGCTCGTTGGGTAAAATAGAGTGATACATTGTTAACCCCCCTTTGAAACGGTATAGACTCCTGAATATTTTTTACAAATAATATAACCTAAAAACTGAACAGGTGGAATTATTTGATTAACCACTGCCCTGCATAAACAGAATATGCTATATTATTTTTTGTGTGATTTTACAAGGCGATAAGATGGATATTAAACTAACCAAACATGACAAACGCTATATTGAAAGCACGGACGACGTGTACAGTATTATGCAGCGTGTGTTATTGCGTGAAAACAAAATCGACCAAGAAAAGGAACATCTTTGGATCATTGGGATGAATCAAGCCGGTTATATCCTGTATATTGAACTAATTGCGCTTGGATCGTATAAATCGGTCAACATTGAACCAATGAACGTGTTTCGTGTGGCGGTGATGAAAAACGCCTCTTGCGTGATTTTGGTGCATAACCACCCGTCCGGATCGCTGCTCCCCTCAGCGGCCGATAAAGACATCACCGATCGCTTAATTCAAGTTGCCCATATTTTAAATATCGAGCTTACCGACCACTTAATTATCACCCCAAAAACCTATATCAGCTTTCGCAGCATCAAACTTATGGAAGAACTCGAACAAAGCCTGAAATATGTTCCGACTTACCAAGTGGTTGAACGCATCCGTAAACAAGAAAAACAAATTGCGAAAGAGAAGTTGGCAGTTGAGAGGGATAAGACCAAAACAGCTCAGCAGAAAGCAAAAGCAGAGCAAGCTCGTCGAGAAGAAGCAGAACAAAAGATTGCTTCTGCAATCCAATTTCTAAGTGAAAAAGAAATTCCAACAGAACAAATAGCTTCAATTTTAGATATAGAAGTTAAAGAAGTTAAAAAAGTTATTAAAAATAAAACAGTTAAAGTTAAAGAATAAAGAACGATCAAAAATGCGAGCTAGCTCGCATTCTTTCTGTTGTTAATTTGAGTTTTATAAACTAGTTTGTAATTCAAATTTATTTTTTTAATTTATGAAACCATCATTTTGTTTTCGCCAACGAGCTCTAACATAATTGTTATAATTATAAATTTTGTTTTGTAAGTTTTGCTCTTTCTCACTTAATTCATTTTTGGCACCATTATTATTGTTTAAAACACCTAAATTATCTACATGATCAGTGACAATAATTTGAATTAAAATATCGCCATTGTCGTCTTTATGATTTTCGCAAAATGTAATGAGTTCTTTGAATATATTTTTTACGGAAGATAAATCATCCTTTATTTTATCTCTTTTCATTTTTGATACTAAATTTTCAGGATTAAAGTTTTCTGCATCATCATCTTGAAAATTAGGAAAATACACTTGTGTTGGTTGATCTAAAAATAAAATAGGGGGAATTTTACATTTTTTATTGGTAGCAAATAAGGAATGTAAGGATAAAAACAAAGATAAATGGGAATAAAGCCAATTAGCACCACTCCCCATAGAACGCAGATATGTTTCACCTCTTTTCTTATCTTTATGATATAAATCAAAAGATTCTAGTTTAAAATGTAAGTTGATGGGGCAATATGATTTTTCAAAATCAAAGTTTTCACCTATTTGATTCATCATATTATTAATTTTATTCTGTAAATTGTTTAAAGTTCTTTTAAGTTTATATTCTTGATCAATTGCTTTTTCTAATTTATCTCGTTCAGTTTTAAGATTTTCAATCTCCTTTTGCATATCCATTTTATTTTTTGACTCCATATCTTCTAGCATAATTTTAAATCGTAATTTAAGTTCTTCTGCTAATTGTGAAATTGGTGTCTTATTTTGCAAATTTTCAGTTTGTTCAGCTAATTTTTTTAAATTAGTTTCTATTTTTTTAAATTCAATATTTTTATTTTTTATTTCCTTTTCTATTAGATTCTTTTCTTCACTTAGGGACTTAGCTAGATAAGGTGTTGCTTGTAACTCTTTGTTTAGCCAATTGATAGCATCAGTTAATTTATGTGCTTCAGAAAGCATTGGGTTTATTTCAGATTGACAAAATGGGCATTGGCATATTTGTATACCAACATCTTGAATAAGATTTATTGATGATGAATTTTTAGTAAAATCAACTATATAATTAATAGAAGAATCAATTGTATTTTTTTTATTTATCAATTCTCTTTTTTGAGCAAAGCATTGACTATATGCTCCATCTAGTTCTTTTTTTCTAATTTCATAATCAGAATTTGTTAGATCTATTTTTATAGTGTTTTGTTTTAATAATTGTAATGCTTTTTCTGGTTTATTATAGATTTCATCAATTTCAGTTTTTAATAAGTCAGTCCCTGTTAGTGTATGGTAATCATTTAGAATTTGCTTTAATTTAGCTTTTATACCAAATTCATTATTTACTTCTCTTCTTAATAATTTTTCTTTTGTTTTTATTAATTCATCAAGTTGGCTTATCTTTTGCTTTTTATAAAAATAGTCTTGATCAACAATACCCATAAAAATTTTGAAATGTTCTATAGCTTGTTCTCTTTTTTCCTTTTGATCAAAACGATAAAAAATAGCATGCTTGTTTGCGATTAAGTTTTGATGTTGTAAACAAAATGACATAAAACTACGACTTGATGGGGTAGCACTTTTTTTTAAGTATTCAACTTTTGCTAGATCTTCATCCACACTAGTAAAATCAATATCAAAGTGTCTATTTAATCTGATTTTAAAATCTTTCAAGGGATAGAAAAAATTTTCATCAAAAAAGTTAGATTTGATGTTAGTTAATGATTCTATCTCTTCTACATTAGTTAATTCCTTTATAAAACAATGTTTTGATTCAGGTCTTCTAGCTAAAACTAGTATATAGTCACAAAATTGCAATACAACATAATACATTGCTGCATTATCAGTAATAATACCAGTAGGCACCGTATAATCACTACTACCAAAGCAATAATCAAAAATTTCTATAAGGGCACTTTTACCGGTTGATGAGCTACCTGTAATAATATTTAATCCAGGAGTTAATTTAACAAAATGACTATTTTCATTATTATCTAATACTGCAATAAGTTTTATATAACATTTCATAGTTTAACTATTCCAAGTTGTCTATATATACTGGGTATATCATGGGATTTGAAGATTATTGAAGCTAGATTTTGAGCTGATTTTATTTCTACTTCAAGTTTTGATGGCATCGAATCATCTTTACAATATTCAATCGATAAATCATCACAAAGTTTTAAATATTGCTTACTGATTAAATCATTCACAATCTGATTTGTCGTTGTTTTAAATTCATTTACTCTCTGGTATAAACCAAGAATATTATCTTGGTAATTGCAAAATGTTCTTAAATTACTAGTAGAGCGAGCTTTTGATAAAAATTTTTGAGATGGTGGATATAAAACCAAAGGTAGGACTAAATAACTAAGTAAAATATTTTTAGGGCTATTTGGTAATGCTTTATAAAATGCCCCAACTACAGGAGCTAAGATAATTGGGCTTCTTGTTAAGGTGATATAGTAATATATTCTATCTTTTTTCATCTTCTTAGCTTCCAGTGAATATTATCATTATCGTCATCAGCTAGAATATGATATACGCCATTCCTGAAATCACTCGGTGTGTTTGTATATGGACATAACAACTGAGGATCTTCACCCATTAAGTGATCATAAAAGCATTGGGAAGAGATAACTATATCATGATCAGCATTTAATTTTAATTCAGCGCATTTTTCTCTATACTTTGAATTATGTTTTCTTTTTAATTGGTTCTGATATTCTAAATAATACTCATAACTTTTTTGAAGCCCTTTCAACTCCTTCCAAATTATTGTATTAGCATATAGATAGTCATTAATTGCCTCTGTAAGAACTTCGTGGTGAGATATTTCATTAATTTTTTTTATAAATAATTTATCTACGTATTTTGTATGATCTAAATCTGCTGATTTTTTTATTTTAGGAAATATATGTTGCCCATTTTGATATAAAGAGTTTATTTTTCGAACTTCTTCGGTGAATTGGCTGTTCGTTATTTCCCAACCATCTTGTACTTGGGCGGATATTAGAAAACCGATTAATGCTTGAATAAATAATTGTTGATTTTCTGATGGTATTCCTCTTGCATATTTCCTTACCATTTCTGACCATTTTTTTTCATAATTAGGAGCATCAGAAACAATAACTATTTTAGGGATAATCTCTTTTAATTCAGCATCTTTTTTATTAAATATTTCTCGTTGAATAGCTAATACTTCACTGGGTTTATAGTGCGTTTTTTTAACTTTTTTTTGTTGAAATCTGTTTTCAGCCGAAATCCAAAGCTCGTATAAATCAGAATATCTTTTTTCGACATTTGATGATTCCCATTGATTAAAAATACTCTTTAAGCCTATACTTTGAGTTGTACTTAATATTAGCGATTTATAATAATGATGTTCAAAACGTTTATCTAACCAGTTTTTTATGGTATTCCAAAAAGCAATGTTATTATCAGATAAAGGTTTTGCTAGATGTTTTACCTCTATTTGTGAATCATGAGATATTGTTACATCACCGTATTTTTCTATCCAGAGCTTTTGGTCTTGATCTAGAGAATATGCTATATCTAAAGCAATAAGCAATTGGTATGAAATAGCTTTTGTTGAATCAACTGCAGAATTAGGTAATTTATTATTTTCCATTATTTACAACTGCCCTGAACTATGCCATTTTTTTTCAAAAATTTTAACATAACATTACGATATGTAAAACCATATAATTTAAAACAATTGCATAATGCTATATAATTATTTCATTTATAAATATTATAATTAAGATCAATTATCTACATAATTAACAAATGAGACGAGGTCAACCTTTTCCTTTTAGCAATGATACAATTAACCTCACATTTTACCCCATAACCCACACCACCAACCGTCATTAATATACAATTCCGCCCCCCCATTTGGGGCGGTCATAACTGCGTCGATATTTTTATGTTTGTTAGCACGTAAATAGAATATTTAACTATTGTGCGAAGCAAGTAGCGTTACTAACCTTTTTTTAATTTCATCATTAGGTTCATTTGCAATAAGCCCTTGCAGGGCAAGCGTTATTTTATCTGTCCAACATTGTCGATCCCAAGCTTCAATGGCATTTAATGCCATGTTTCGGTTGCGTATTACTGGGCTGTTTAGACCAATTAATATAAGATCTTCACCCATACTCGGAAATCGATTGAGCTCTTGTAAAATAGCATCCAATGCACGGTGTGCTTTATATTTGATGCCAAATGCAGATTCTAGCGCTGGCCCAGTTGCGATTTTTGTAAAGTCATATTGTTGCCTAGCTAACTGTATAACTTGTTGTACTCTTTGTATATCATCGGCTTGCATTAAATAATACCACTGTTCACCCTGATGATTTTTTTGATATGCAAAACGCGCATCCCATGCATCAAATCCAAATTGCGTGTAAAGATCAGCAGCTAGGCAAAATTTACTGCTATCATCATTCATTAAATCATGTTCAATTAATGCTAACCATTTATCTTGATGGATAAACTCATTCGCTTTTTCAATAATTGCGTTTTTTATTTTTTCATTCCAATTAGGATAGCTTTCATTAAGTTGGTTGCTAACAAAATCACGTATAGTCAGTACTGTTCGTAAAGGGGGGAGTTCAGCTAATGAGGGTAGTTTTAGTAAATGTTTTAAATAATTTAAACAAACAATAGCACCTTCCTCATAACAATGCATATCTTCGGCTGGTCCGCCCATGATGAGTGCCTCTAAAATTTCACCCGCAGATTCTAATAAAGGTAAATCAACATAATCTTGTTCTAAAACCTGATTTAATTCACCTGTGGTTGCGCAAGTATAAGCAAGATATTCGTTCATAACGCTATTTTGATAACCCGCTCTTAATAACCAATCTTTAGTAGTTGATGATAATTGATATTCGGCCAATCGTTCAACAATATGGATCCTACCCCAACCATCCACTTTTTTAGCTAAAGTAACTAAGGCATTTTCGACTTGTTCGGGTGATGATAAGGTGTTTTGTAATGCAACTGCTGAATATAAGGTAAACTCTTCATGCATGCCTAATAATAAAAATAAGTCTGTTTGTTCGGTAGTAAAACATCCTAATACAGCAATACTAAACTTAATGATTTCACGATCAGGGCTATTTGTTGCTAACCAATAGGTAAATTCATATAACTTATCAAAATCAATGTCAATTTTTGGTATTGCATCACTTAAATCATCAATAAAACTTAAAGTACCTTCCGTATTTATTAAGGTGTAAAGTTTTTCGATATCGTGTTTATTGGGTTGTGTTGATATTGTGATTAGTAACGTTAAAATTTCTTCAACACATGTGTGTTCCGATGATGCGCCATGATGATTGCTAACCCCATCCATCGCCCCTGCTGCCCATTTTAATTTTGTATCATCAGATGATTCATCAGGAAGTGTTTGGGCTATTTCAGGCAGTTTTTCTGCATGTTGATAAGGCAGTAAAAATTGATAAATACTGATTTTATTGTTATCCCATACCATTGGAAATGGTTGAGTCGTCGCCATATTTGAGGGTTCTGTCGTTGAATTTTGAGTAGTTTCTTTCATCGTTAATCCTTTAAATATTTTATTGTTAGAATGATTAATTAGTTATTTAAATCAAATTGAATAATCATGATAGTAATGCATTATTTTAGATTTATCATTGATATAATTAAGGTTTTTAATATTTTTATTTCCACCAATATTGAGGATTGCTCCTCAATATTTTTTACCCTTTCACACACACAACTTGCCGTAATTGATGGACAATTTCGACCAGTTCATTTTGGGCTGTCATTACCGCATCAATATCTTTGTATGCCATTGGGATTTCATCAATCACGTTGGCATCTTTTCGGCATTCAACGTGTGCTGTTGCTTTAATTTGGTCTTTAATGGTAAATTTCTTTTTAGCTTCTGTTCGGCTCATAACTCGCCCTGCACCGTGCGAGCATGAACAGAAACTTTCTTCATTACCAAGTCCTCGCACAATATAGCTTTTAGCTCCCATTGATCCCGGAATAATCCCTAGTTCACCTTTTCGAGCAGACACTGCACCTTTACGTGTAATGAAAATGTCTTCACCAAAATGTTGCTCTTTTTGCACATAGTTATGGTGACAATTTACCGCCGACATGTGCGTGGTAAATGGTTTAGTAATGACTTTACGCATTGCTAAGATAACATTATTCATCATGGCTTCACGGTTGAGCTTTGCAAATTCTTGCGCCCAATGCACAGCATCAACATAATCATGAAAATGTTCGGTTCCTTCTTCCAAATATGCTAAGTCTTTATCAGGTAGATTTTTGTTATGGACTTCCATATCTTTTCGTGCCATTTCTATAAAAAAGTTACCAATAGCATTACCTACACCTCGTGATCCACTATGCAACATAATCCAAACTCGATCGGCTTCGTCCAAACAAATTTCGATAAAATGGTTGCCAGTGCCAAGTGTGCCTAAATGCCGGTAATTATTGGTTTTTAAAAAATTTGGATATTTTTCTGTTAACTTTTCAAAACCGGGTAATAACTGTTGCCAATACTGGTCAATGAGTAATGGTGGATTTTGCCAGCTACCAATATCTTGTCGACGATTATGAGGCGATCGGCCATGCGGTACTGCTTTTTCAATTTCATTTCGTAACGGTAATAGATTGTCAGGTAAATCACTCGCTATTAAAGACGTTTGCACAGCAATCATGCCACAACCAATATCCACCCCTACAGTTGCCGGTATAATTGCGCCTATCGTTGGGATCACACTACCGATAGTTGATCCTTTACCGACATGCACATCAGGCATGACGGCGATATGTTTAAAAATAAACGGTAATTGTGCCGTTTTGGTTAATTGTGTTTTGGCTTCTTCTTCAACAGGCACGCCTTTTGTCCACATTTTTATTGGTTTGGCATTATCTGTTTGTAATAAGTTATATTGTGTCATGCTTTATTCCTTTTTTATCATGCAACAGTTAATTGCATGATGTTACATTTTTATTTCTAACCTTTAGGTTGGATATTAATCAAACCATGTAATACTTGATCTAGTCCCCCCACTACCGAGATCTTATCGATGCGTTCAGCAATACGTTCTAGGGTTTCCATCTCTTTTAAGCGTAAAGCCACTGGGTTGTTTTCCATCACTTTCGCTGTGTTTAATAATGAACGAGTGGCCGAGGTTTCTTCGCGGCGACGTATCACATTGGCTTGTGCTGATTTTTCAGCTTCAACCACTTGCGATAAAATTGCTTTCATATCGCCGGGTAAAATAATATCTTTTACTCCTAACGAGATAGTTGCAATGCCAAAACCTTCTAAACGCATTTGTACATGCTTACTTACCACTTCATCGATGATGTTTTTATTTTCAAGCAATTCATCTAATGTGCGAGTGCCAATTGCTTCACGTAAACCAAACTGGAGTTCTCGATAAAGTAATTCAGCAGGGCTTGCTGTTTTTTCAAATGCCATTAAAACATCTGTATAACGCCAGTTTGCAACCAAATTGATACGTAAATTCACTTTATCTTTAGTTAAAATTTCTTGACCTGCAACTTCTAATACTTGCAAACGAGTATCAACGATATCAACCGATATTTCACGGTTAAAACGCCAATAAGCTGTGATACCAGCTGTTAATAGCTGCTCAATTCTACCATTAACTTTTAATACTCCTACATGATAAGCCGGCACTTGGGCGATTAATACGCCATTATCCCCTATGATGCCTTTTTGCCGTAGTTTTGGTTGTAATAATTGTTCAATCATTTCATTATTTAAGGTATACCCCTTATTTAACTCAACCTTAACTATATGTTGTTTATCACTATTTTTCCAGTAAAGTCGTTTTGTTCCTGGCGGTAGAATTTCAACTAGCAAATCATTTTCATAACGCAACCCTACTTCGTTAGCGCCAACGTCCATTGCTATACAAAATTGTAATAGTTGCTGTGGTGTACGCTGTTCAATGGCATTAGCGATACGATCATCAATACGGTTTTCACGTAAATTAAATTTACCAAGTACAATAGTGTGTTTAAATGGACAGTAACCGACTACCGTTTCTGGCGCAATAATTTTTATTAATTGGTTATCAACAAATAAAGTACCGATTTGTTCATGAATAAAATGATGTAGAACTAATTTATCGATATTATTAATTGGTTCATTAGTGTTTTTTGCTTGCAGTAATTCATTAGTAATTTCAGTCGGTAATGCATAATCTTGTTGTAATAACACTTTTTTTATTGAGTGAGATTTATAGCTGTTCCAATATAATGTTTTGGTTGCAGGTAAAATCACTTCAACTAGTTTTTGCTGTTCATAACGTAATGCGATTTCATTAGTAGCTACATCGACCAAATAACAGTGCTGTTTAACAATGGTTGGATAAAAGTTAAGTAGTTGTTCAGCAATTTCTTCGGCTACTTTGGATACAGCTAAATCAATTATTTTATAACTAAGCGTATTGAATGGATCGGCTTTATGGTAAACACCTGCTGTTAAGATCTGAGTAATCTCGCCATGTTTATATAATACTGCAATTTCATATTTTTTTACTTTAATGGTTTTTATCATTGTATTATTCCTTTTACGACAATCAGCCATCGTGTTTGTGCCAATTTGCACGGGTTAAGTAACGAAATAATAGGGGGAGCATTAAAGTGAATAAGAAAATAATCCTTCTTATTGGTGTTTAACTTTCTGCCTATTATCCAGTTTTTTTATCTTAGCCATTTTTATTGATCACTAAGTTAACCGGTTTAAACTGGTGAATAAGAAAGTGGTAATACAGCTTTACCTCTTTCTTATTCAACACGATCACTGATTGTGTTTATTATTACTTTCATTTTTGGTTTTTGAAGTAGGACTCGAACCTACCACATATCGATCCCTTGTCGATTGTTCTACCTGATGAACTATTCAAAAATTTGCTTTGATACAGCAACCTAATCACATAATTAGAAATACATGTTGATAATCTTTGGCTCCTTTATCCCATGGATAAATACGTAAAGTATTCGCTATGTACCTTGCTGCTATAAAAAAACAGCATATGTTTACTTAGGTACATTCAATAATGCTAAAAGTGTGCCAAAATTTTCAAAAAATAAAAAATTATTTGTAATTATTTGATTTATATATAAATAATAAGGTTGAAATATTTTTTGATAAAATATAAGTAGATTGTAATAGATTTATTTTTTATAATTTTATCTAGTTATTTATAATTTTTTATAAAAATGAAAAAGAATGTAGTGTTTGGTTTTTTAGGAAATGTATTGGATCAACGTGGTAAAGGTAAACGACGATGGTTGCAATGGCGACCGACTATCGATTTATGTCATCAATCTGATCTACCATTAACTCGATTTGAATTACTCTATTATCAAAACGATTATCATCTGCTTTGCGAAGTTGTTAAAGATATTAAAATTTTATCACCACAAACCGAAGTAAGGCCAATCGCAGTAAATATAGATGATCCATGGGATTTTGAACAAGTTTATACCTGCCTTTTTGATATTTCGAAAAACTACTCATTTAATTCAGAACAAGAAGAGTATTATTTGCATATCACAACAGGTACGCATGTCGCACAGATTTGTTGGTTTTTACTAGCAGAATCGCGCTATTATCCAGCTAAATTATTACAAATGTCTCCACCATCCAAAAAGGAGATAATAGAAAAAAATTATAACTTAGAGGAAGCAGATCTTATTGCGCAAGTACCTTACGGTAATATGAATATCATCGATTTGAATTTGCATCGTTATGATAAAATCTTAACCCGTTTTCAACAATATGCCATTCAAGCAACAGATCTGTTAAAGTCAGGTATCGCTACTCGTAACCAACAATTTAATCAATTAATTGCTGAAATAGAACAGGTTGCTAGCCGATCGCATGCCCCTATTTTATTGTGTGGGCCAACTGGTGCAGGTAAATCATTTTTAGCTAAACAAATTTATTTGCTAAAACACACTAATCATCAAATTAACGGTCAATTTGTCGAAATTAACTGCGCCACCTTACGAGGTGATAGTGCAATGTCAACCTTATTTGGCCATGTGAAAGGAGCATTTACGGGTGCAAATCTCGCTCGTACCGGTTTACTTAAAAATGCTGATGGGGGATTATTATTTTTAGATGAAATTGGTGAACTTGGGCTTGATGAACAAGCAATGTTATTAAAAGCGATCGAAGAGAAACAATTTTATCCATTTGGTAGTGATAAACCGATTCAGAGTGATTTTCAATTAATTGCTGGGACTAATAAAGATCTTAAATTGGCGATTGAGAATGGTGAATTTCGTGAAGATCTGTTTGCCAGAATCAATTTGTGGAGTTATCAACTGCCGAGTTTAGCCGAACGAAAAGAAGATATCGAACCGAATATTGATTATGAATTGGCGCGTTATGCTAAAGAATACGGCATTATGCCACGTTTCAATCAACAATCAAGACGTGCTTATTTAGCTTTTGCTACCTCTCAGGAAGCCTTATGGCAGGGTAACTTTCGTGAATTAAATAGCTCGATTATTCGAATGGCTACGTTAGCACCACAAGCTAATATTACGTTGGAACAAGTAGAAAAAGAGATTCTACGCTTAAAACAAAACTGGGGGAAACACAAATCAGATGACTCTTTAATTCCATTAGAAATAGATGAATTTGATCGCTTCCAATTGGAAAAGGTGATTGAAATCTGCCAAAAAAGTAGCTGTTTATCTGAAGCTGGCAGAAAATTGTTCGCTGTGTCTCGCATAAAAAAACAACGTAGCAATGATGCTGATCGATTAAAAAAATATTTGGCAAAGTTTGGTTTAAGTTGGGATATGGTTAATAAAGCTTAATCAATGTATTGGTAAAATCTATTCCATAAATGAAAAGATTTTTACTGACAACTGTATTTATACATTTAAACTAATTAAACGAGATTGTTCATCAAATTTAGCAACTACTCTTTGCTCACCTTTTATTGCAACAAGCTCTGTTTGAGCTGTCAAATCGCTTTGTTTGACTTGATAATCTTTAGCAATTAGATAGTACTTAAGTGCCTGGTAATGATCCACATCAAAGTTTGAAATAAATTGAGAAAATATTTCAAAAATTTGGGTTTGATTATTTTTCTGCTCATGGTTATCACTTTCAAATGAAGAACTCCCAAACAGATTTGTTATAAATTTTGGAAAAATTTTAGAGATTTTATTCTGGTTATTATTTTTTGAGTTAATATGATCTTTTTTTATGGTTACCAATGCTATTCCTTGCCCAAAATCAGCCAGATAATATCCATCGGTATTAAACATTCCTGTAGCAATTACCCCTATTTTGTATAAATCTTCTTGTGTAGTGTCAAATTGAGCAGAAGTGAATAAATTAATATCATTTTCTTCACCATAGCTTTTTAAACTCAACGCTTGTTCAATAACCGATGTGGGTAACTGCGATGCTTCGTTATTCCAAGACCAAAGCCATGTTTCAGAAGATAAAGAAAAAGTACCTAATAATTGAATAGAAAAGGTTATATTATCACCAAAATAGATAACACCTTGATTGATATCTATTTGCCAATTGCTATCGCCAATTATTTCATAAAAATTGAGCTGTTTTTCAAATCCATAACAACCAAAGTGCTCTAACAATTCTTTTTCTGATTTGCATGGTGTTAGCATAACTTTTTGTATCCCCATACCCATAATAATTCTTTATTTTCTCTTTTAAATTTTATGTTTTGATTTAATACTGATATGTAATCCATAATATTAATATATGGTTTATCAAATCTCAATATCTTTACAGATAAAGATTTTTTGTATAGAATGTGCCCGCTTTCCTGAATAGTGCTGCTGCAGGAAAACAGTAATTATCTTCTCAATATGAGGAGACACTATTTTATTGTTTTCTAGGTGGCTATTATGTCTACATTTACCCGTTTACAAAAACGTTTGTCCCGCCTTGGGATTGAAAGTCATTTTAATAATGATATTTATACTTTTAATAAAGAAAATACTACTGCTCAGGTATTATTGCCTAATCCTTTACCATTAGAGGAAAAAGCCGTAGAACAACTATTAAATTTTGCTTCAGTTAAAATACCTAATAGTTTAGGTAAAGTTTGTACTGCGCGTGCAACACCCGATTTTCATCCGGGTACTATTGCACCAGTAGGTAGTATTGTCGCTACCACGCAGAATTTTATTATTCCAGCTGCAATTGGCACTGATATTAATTGTGGTATGCGGCTTTTTACAACGGGCTTAAGTTATGAGCAAGTGTGTAAACAAAAGTCTTCAATTATTGCGCAATTAAAACGCGTATTATTGCAAGATGAACGTGATGTTCCTGTTACGCCGCAATCTTTTCAAGCATTATTTGATCAAGATATTTCGGCATGGTTATCTGAATTACCTCAGCATGGGCTATGGAATTCGGTTAATTATGAACGGTTACGGGCAGAGCTTGATAAAATATCTGGTAATCATTTAATTGTGGCAGATAGTAAATATGCACCTGAAGCCTTTTTTGAAAAGCGAGATATTATCCGTCCTGCTAGCTTAGGTACTGTTGGTTCTGGTAACCATTTTGTTGAGTTACAAATTGTTGATGAGATAATGGATCGTCATTTAGCTTATCAATTAGGTCTTCAAAAAAATAGTATTGTTGTTATGATCCATACTGGATCACGTGATGTTGGATTTTATATTGGTCAACGTTGGCAAGATAGAGCAAAAGCCCTATGGCCAGCTAATGAAAAACAGCCTAAATCAGGATTGTTTGGCTTGACTGATAATGACGCTAAAGCTTATTTACAAGCAATGGGCGTTGCTGCTCGATATGCTTGGATAAATCGTATTGTCATCACCGAGTTAATACGTAAATCGTTATCAACGATCTTTCATCAAGATGATAGTCAATTAGTGGTTGATATTTCTCATAATATTATTTTACCAGAGCAAGGCATGAATATTCA
This sequence comes from Gilliamella sp. BG2, assembly GCF_046635645.1. Lineage (NCBI taxonomy): Bacteria > Pseudomonadati > Pseudomonadota > Gammaproteobacteria > Orbales > Orbaceae > Gilliamella > Gilliamella sp. BG2. The sequence continues at coordinate 77,010 of NZ_JBIDFF010000007.1, read as the reverse complement.
TCGTAAAGGTGCTACGCCTGCATATACAGGTCAAATAACATTAATTCCTGGGTCGATGGGTGATCACTCTTATGTAGCAGTTGGTAAAGGTAATGAAGAGTGGTTATGGTCTTGTTCACATGGTGCAGGAAGAGCAGAAAGAAGGCAAAACATGCGTAATAAAAAGGTAGAGTTTGAAAAGACTACCTTACCATGGCAATGCATTACTCTCAAAGAAGAGCGGCTACGCGAAGAAGCGCCTATAGCATACAAACCAATTACACCAGTAATTGAGGCGCAACAAAAAGCCGATTTGATTCAAACCATAGTTAAACTTAAACCTTGGATTACGTTTAAAGTATAATAAGGAAAATATTTTGTGCTAGAATTTATTATTTAATCAAAATATTAATATAAAATTTTAGCACAAAATACTTATTGTTTAGAAGAATAACATAGAAATGATATTCTTTTATAACATCAACTCCATCCCCCGATACCGTAAATCTGGTTTTTTAATCCACGCTTGAGCATCAATAATTGCCAATTCTCGAGCCTCTTTTTGTTTGGTGATCTCTAGCACGTGATTAGCGGCATTGGCGGCTAATTCAAATGCCATTAATTGGGATTGTCCATTAATTAGATGCACAGTGAACAAGCTACAAATTAAATCACCCACACCTAATGGACGATGTGGAAAGTCATATAGTGGGCGAGCAAGATGATAGTTTTGGGTTGGCGTAGCTAACACCATTTCAAATAGGTTGGTTGTTTTGCCAGCGTGCACCAAATTTTTTACTAATATAGCTTTAATAGACTGTTTTTGTAGTTTTTTTATTGCATTTAGTACATCGTTAAATGTTTTAATTTCGATATCAGAAAGTATTTGTAATTCTAATAAATTTGGTGTGATATAGTCGGCTTGTTTAACCGCTTGTTTAGTGAAGAAATCAATAATACCTTGTGGCAGTGAACTACCTTTATTGATATCGCCCCCCATAACAGGATCACAAACATAGATAGCATTAGGGTTATAGTATTTAATTTTGTTGACTGCTTCTAAGATCTCTTCGCCTTGTTCAGCAAGACCAATATAACCTGAAATGATGGCGTCAATGGACTTTAAAATCCCAATTTTTTCTAGACTATTAACTATTCGTGTAATTTGTTTAGTACCAAGCACTATGCCATCATAATGAGGATAAACCGTATTACTGGATAATTGCACGGTATGGATCGGCATAACTTCAACGCCTTGTAGCTGCATGGCTAATGTCGATACTTTGTTACCGGCATAACCATAAACAACATTTGATTGAATTGATAATACTGTTTTCATATGTTTGCCTTATTATTCGTCATAGTAATGATAGCGGTTTAGGAGATAGATACAGATGATAGATATCAATGCTAAACAACAATAAAACAAGGCTAATGGTATCCAAAAAGCTTTGTAAGTATAAATAATATATGCCCCTATCATCGGAATTAGGCTACCAAAAATGGCAGCGCAACCTTGATAGCTGATAGATAATCCTGTGTAACGTATTCTGGTAGGAAAAACTCGACTTAAATAGCCCGCTATTACGCCATAAAAGCCACTGTAGCAAATTACGTTGAGCGAAATACCAATAATAAAGCTATTTTTTGTGCCTAGCTGAATGATTGGGAATAATAAAAATACCGATCCCATTGCTAAGATTGCCGAACAAATTAAAAATCGTGTTGCCAAGTATTTTTCTGAAAAATAGGCAATAAAAGGTTGCACAACAAAATGCACAATTGCAATCCAAAATAGAGCATCAACAATTATCTTGTCTTCAATACCTAGTGCAATAGTGGTATAGCCAATCATTAATGTATTAGAAAATATTCCACTAAATGACAATACATTAGCGCCAATGCTTAAAATTAATAGCGGTGTTGATTTTTTTAAAACTTCAATAATCGGTATTGAGTCTTGCTTTAAGTTTGCTTGCTTTTTGCATGATTCGATAAAGACAGGTGACTCGCTTAAGGTGACTCTAGCAATAATGCCAATAATTAATAAAATAGAACTGGCTAAAAATGGAATACGCCAATAGCCACTATTAATAAGCTCAGCTATAGGTGAACGGATAATATAAGAAAAGACCAATAATGCTAAAATATTTCCTGCTGGGCTTCCCCACTGTGCAAAGGAGGAAAAGAAGTTTTTCAACCCTTTTGGGGCATGTTCATTGGTTATAAGCACTGCACCGCCCCATTCACCACCAACCGCAATCCCTTGTAATATGCGTAATGTAACTAATAAAATTGGTGATAAAATGCCTGCTTGTTGATAAGAGGGTAATAAACCAACACAGGTGGTGGCACACCCCATTAAAACCAACGTAGTAATTAACGATTTTTTACGCCCCAAACGATCACCAATATGACCAAATAGTAACGCTCCTAAAGGACGTGATAAAAATCCCACGGCAAAGGTGGCAAAAGATCCTAAGATTTGCACAAATTGATTATCATCAGGAAAAAAAAGCTGACCAAATATTAATACTGATGCCAAGGCATAGATATAAAAATCATACCATTCAATGGTCGTACCAATAAAGGCGGCAAAAGCGACTTTTTTAGCTGATGAATTGGACATAAGTAATCTTAGGTCTATCGCGGTTGTAAGTTAATAATGAGTACGAAACTAGCACAAAACTATTAATATGACAATTTGTTATCTTCTAAGAAAAGAAAAATACAATGGATAGATTTAGTATCTAATTTAGTGACAGAATTAACTGTCACCTTTATTATTTTCCTCTATACAGAAACACGCAATTTTATGTTCATTATAATTAATAAGCTGTGGTTGTTCTGTTGTACAACGTGAAAATGCTAAACGGCATCGAGCATTAAACGCACAACCCATAGGTGGATTTAGCGGACTTGGTAATTCACCTTCTAATTTAATTCTATCTCGTCTAAGATCAGGGTTTAATCTTGGGGTTGCTGATAATAGTGCCTGAGTATATGGATGTTTAGGGTTACGATAGATTTCATCTTTTCGTCCTTGTTCAACGCAACGACCCAAATACATTACCATTACGTCATCAGCAATGTGTTCAACGACGGAAAGGTCATGAGAAATAAAAATATAAGATAAACCTAGGTCTTGCTGTAGATCCATCATCAAATTTAGCACTTGTGCTCGTACAGAAACGTCTAATGCTGAAACAGGTTCATCAGCAACTACTATTTCGGGATCAAGCATTAAACCTCTTGCGATAGCAATGCGTTGACGTTGTCCTCCTGAAAACATATGGGGATAACGGTTATAAAACTCTTCTTTTAATCCAACTTTTTGCATCATTGATAGTACTTTTGCTTTACGATCATTTGCTGTTAGATCAGTATTAATAATTAGAGGCTCTTCTAATATGGAACCGATTTTTTTGCGGGGGTTCAATGATGAGTATGGATTCTGGAAAACGATTTGAATCTTTTGGCGACGCAATTTTTGCGCTTGTTGATCATTATCCAACAAATTCTGATTTTTAAAATAAATTTCTCCAGATGTGGGTTTTTCAATCATTGTTAGTAATCTTGCTAATGAGGATTTACCACAACCTGATTCACCGACAACCGCAAGTGTTTTAGCTTTGTCTAATGTAAAAGATACACCGTCAACGGCTTTAACTTGCTTGGTTTCAGAAAAAAGTCCCGTTTTAACATGATAATATTTTGTCAAGTTTCGGGCATCAAGCAGTAATTCATTATTTTCCATGTTATTGTTCATATTGTGGTATCCCTTCGCTTGATAGTGGATAATGACATTTTACTTTTCTAGTTTCACCATAGCTAACTAGTGCTGGTTCTTGGGTATAACAATGTTCAGTAGCATAAGGACAACGAGGGTTGAGTAAACAGCCTGTTGGTCGATCATATTTTCCTGGTACAACGCCTGATAATGATGCTAATCGTTCTTTATCTTGAGTAAATTCAGGGAGAGAGCGTAATAATGCCTGTGTGTAAGGGTGTAATGGTTTTTTAAAGATAATTTCAGCATCTCCTATTTCAACCACCTGTCCAGCATACATTACAATAATTTTTTGTGCAGCCTCAGAAACTAACGCTAAGTCATGAGTAATAAGTATTAATGCCATATTATTTTTGCGTTGTAACTCAAGTAATAACTCAATAATTTGCCCTTGAATTGTGACATCTAGTGCTGTTGTTGGTTCATCAGCAATTAAGAGTTTTGGATTGCATGCAATGGCTATTGCAATCATTACTCGTTGGCTCATTCCGCCAGATAACTGGTGCGGGTAAACCTTTAATCGATTTTCAGCATCAGGAATTCCGACTAATTTAAGCAATTCAATCGCTCTTGCTTTGAGCGCTTTTTTACTGCCACCTTGGTGGATTTTTAATGTTTCAATGATTTGGTAACCGATGGTAAAACATGGGTTTAAGCTAGTCATCGGATCTTGAAAGATCATTGCCACATCTGCACCTACAATTTTACGGCGCATTTTAGTTGAGATTTGTTGAAGATCTTTGCCATCAAAGTGTAATGCATTTGCATTGACCTTACCGGGAAAATCAATTAATCCCATTATGGCGAGTGAACTCACTGATTTTCCTGAACCTGATTCACCAACAATACCAACAACTTGCCCTTGTTCAACGTCATAACTAATGTGATCTACTGCTTTAAATCCACCAAATTGAACAGATAATTCTTTTACTTCTAATAGTGCCATGACTGTATCTCCATTACTGTTTCAATTTAGGATCAAGTGCGTCTCGCAAACCATCTCCCATTAAGTTGAAAGCTAACACTGTCATTAAAATTACTAAACCAGGAAAGGTAACGACCCACCATGCTGATTGTGCAAATTGCAATACGTCAGCAAGCATTGTTCCCCATTCTGGTGTTGGTGGTTGTGCACCCATGCCTAAAAAACCTAATGCAGCCATGTCTAAAATTGCGTTCGAAAATCCTAATGAAGCTTGTACAATTAATGGTGCTAAGCAGTTTGGTAGGATGTTGATAAACATTTGTCGTAAGGCTCCCGCCCCAGCAACTCGTGAGGCAATGACATAATCTTTATTAATTTCAGCAATCGTTGCTCCGCGTGTTAAGCGAACATAATGTGGTAATGCAACAAAAGCTAATGCTATTGAAGCGTTAATAATTGATGGACCAAATATTGCAACTAATACAAGTGCAAGTAGTAAACTCGGTAATGCAAGCATGATATCCACTGCACGCATAATTACATTGTCTAAAAAACCACCTGCATAACCAGCAATTAATCCTAATGTAATCCCTAAAATTAATGAGATAATAACTACTAAGCAACCGACTAATAAGGATAAACGGGCACCGTAAATGAGTCTGGATAGGATATCTCGTCCCACATCATCAGTTCCTAAAATAAATTGCCAACTGCCATCTTTCATCCAAACGGGTGGTGTTAGTAATGCATCTCTAAATTGTTCAGAAGGGGAATGTGGTGCAACAAAATTGGCAAAGATAGCTAGTAATACAACAATAATAATAAAGACTAGTCCAACGACTGCACCTTTATTTTTTGAAAAATAGAACCAGAACTCACGCATAGGCGTTAATGGTTTAGGTACGGCTAAACTGGTGTCTTGCGTATTGGTTGGTTCAGTAATAACCTGTTTATTCATCTGTAAAAACACTCTTATTTATGTCTAATACGCGGATTAATAACCCCGTACAACATATCAACTAATAAATTCACTAAAATAATTATGACCGCAACAATTAAAACGCCACTTTGTACAACGGGGTAATCTCGACGCTGTAGCGCTTCAATTAACCAACGACCAATTCCTGGCCATGAAAATACAGTTTCGGTCAATATGGCGCCGGCAAGCATTGTACCAACTTGTAAGCCGATAACGGTTACAACAGGGATCATTGCATTACGCAATGCATGAACAAGGACGATTCGCATTCTACTAACGCCTTTAGCTCGTGCGGTTCGAATATAATCTTCACTCAATACTTCTAACATAGAAGAACGAGTCATGCGGACAATTACTGCTAATGGAATAGTTCCCAACACAATTGCAGGTAAAATTAAGTGAGTAACTGCATCGATAAAATCGTCCGTTTCACCCCATAATAAAGTATCAATTAACATAAATCCGGTTAAAGGATTACTTTCATCTAAGAAAAGCATATCACTAACACGACCAGATACTGGGGTTAAATTTAAGTGTACTGAGACTAACATGATTAGCATCATCCCCCACCAAAAAATTGGCATGGAGTAACCTGTTAAAGATAGTCCTATTGCTGTGTGATCAAATATTGAACCACGTTTCACTGCGGCAAGAACACCGATTGGGATCCCAAAACTAACAGCAAACAACATTGCACAAAATCCAAGTTCAAACGTTGCTTTAAATCGGGGTACAAATTCATCCCATACTGGAATTTGGCTTTTAAAAGAGGTTCCTAAATCGCCATGAAGCATGTTTATAATATATTGAAAATATTGTTGATACAGTGGTTTATCTAAACCCAGTTGAGTCATTAATTCAGCATGGCGTTCAGGGGTTAAACCTCGCTCTCCTGCAAGCACCATAATGGGATCACCAGGAATAAGGTGAACAAAAATAAAAGTAAGCAGTGTGATACAAATAAACGTTGGAATAAGTACACCTAACCGCTTTAGAATAAATTGAAACATGTAGTAGCTCTTAAATATTGCTTTTAAACTATCGTTTATAAAATAGATAAAATTTTTATTATTATTAAAAAATAGATTTATAGCTCTAAATTTAGCAAAACCCAACGTAGTGATTAACCACACATTGGTGGTTAATCGTTAGGAATACTATTTTTCAAGCGTAACTTGGTTAAAGTCATGTAATGACAGAGGCGCCATAATATAGCCTTTAACTTCTTTGCGTAATGGCATATAAACCATTGAATGCGCAATCATCAATGCAGGTGCTTGATTATGCATTTCAACTTGTGCTTGTTTATATAGCTCAACTCTTTTTTCGTGATTTGACTCAATACGCGCTTGTTGCAATAAATCATCAAATGGTTTGTAACACCAGCGTGAATAGTTTGAACCTGCTTTAACCGCATCACAGCTCATCAAGACAGAATAAAAGTTATCAGGGTCGCCATTATCTCCAGTCCAGCCCATTAATACAGCATCATGTTCACCATCACGAATACGAGATAGATATTCTCCCCATTCATAACTCACAATTTTAGCTGTTACGCCAATTTTAGCCCAATCCGCTTGAATCATTTCGGCCATACGGCGTGCATTTGGGTTATATGGGCGTTGTACTGGCATTGCCCATAAATTGATAGTAAACCCGTTCTCTAATCCCGCTGATTTTAATAACTCTTTTGCTTGCGCTGGATCATAAGGATAATCTTTCACTTCATCGTTATAACTCCACATTGATGGAGGAATAAAGTTTTTAGCTGGTTCAGCTGCACCTTGAAAAACAGCTTTTATAATCGCATCTTTGTTCACGGCCATATTTAATGCTTGACGAACTTGCAATTTATCAAGTGGCGGCTTATCCATATTGTAGGCTAAATAGCCAATGTTAACGCCAGCCATTTCTTTAACAACAATATTTTTGTCTGATTTCATTCGTTCAACATCGGCTACATTTGGGTATGGCATAGCATGACACTCGCCTTTTTGTAACTTAGCATAACGAATTGCGGCATCTGGTGTAATAGAAAACACTAAGCGATCAAGTTTGGCTTTTGGACCAAAATAATCGGGATTTGCTTTATAAAGAATTCTGGAGTCTTTTTGGTATTGTACAAAAGTAAATGGGCCCGTACCAACAGGAACTAAGTCTAATTTTTCTGGTGTGTTTTTCTTAAGCATAGTATCAGCATATTCAGCTGATAAGATTGATGCAAATGACATTGCTAAATCTGCTAAAAAAGGGGCTTCTGGATGGTTTAATTCAAATACAACAGTATGGTCATCAATCTTTTTAATTTCTTTGATTAAATCTGGGAATCCCATACTTTCAAAGTATTCATATTGTCCACCAGAAACTTTGTTATAAGGATGATTTTTATCTTTTTGTCGCATAAATGTAAAAATAACATCATCAGCATTTAGGTTTCGTGTTGGTTTGAACTCTTTATTGCTATGCCACTTAACATCATCGCGTAAATGAAAAGTATAGGTTAAACCATCTTGGCTGATATCCCAAGATTTGGCTAAAGAAGGTTCAATTTCGGTAGTACCTAATTTAAATTCTACCAAACGATTATAAACAGGAACTGCACTCGCATCCATTGAAATACCACTTGTTGCTAACTGTGGATTAAATATTTCAGGTGAAGCTTCTGCACAATAAACTAACGTTCCTGCAGCATGAAGTTGTGCACTCGCAAGCATTGTTATTAGTCCTGCACTCAATAAGAATTTACGTTTATATTTCCTTAGATTACTCATAAAACCACTCCAATTATTTAACTGTAAACCGATTTTGTAACATTTAAACACAGGTAAGAATGTCGTATTTTTAATATTTTTTAAATATAGATTTAGTAAAACGTTCTAATTTTTATATTAATTAACTTTTATTTGGTTTAAATTCATATTTTTTATTTTTTGCACATATACAGTGCAAAGCGTACTATAATTAAAATTGCGATATAGCATAAAAGTTACAATAAAATTCCATTTTAGATTAAAAATAACTTTTAACAACAATATAACGACAGTTAAGTACTATGTAACAGATAAAATAAGCAAAAATAGTGCCATTTTTAATTTACAAATTCATATTAAAAAAGAACAGGTATATTTTATTTTCGTAGTTCTTAATTTATATCTAGTTCTAGATTTATTATATAACTTATCACTTACTAATTGATTTTTATAGAATGTATTATAGTCAGTGTAAGTAAAATAATCATTAAATTAATGATGTAAAATTAACTTATTACTGGATTTAGCTTAATTTTAGTTGAACACTGTTGAGTAGTGAAACAAGGTGAAAGGCTTATTTGAAAAGGCTTTAGGCATAAAAAAACCTGCTAGAAGCAGGTCTTAGAATTTGGTGATTGGTGCCCGGACGCGGAATCGAAGATGTGGGTTGAAGCCTTGTGGTTACTGGATTTGAGAAATTTAGATGAAAAATGTACCCGTATTTGTATCCATTTACATTTAACTTAAAATAACTGTATAATAATACAGTTCTGCAACCCTTATTTTTATACTTTTCCTTATATAAAACAATTTCTATTTATAATATTGTCCCAAAACCGTGTTTTTTGTCCCATTTATGGTATACTTAATTTAAATAGATATATCCTTAGGTGATTTTTGTGAAAAAAAAGAATGTGTTAAATTTGATTAAATATCATGTTGAAAGAAATGAAAGTGCTTTTAGAGATGAAGCTATTGAAATTGCTAGATATTTTGATTCTATTGGCGATCATCAGTTAGCTGAATATATTATGGGATTTATTGCTGAATCAAATCTTTATATTCCTCAAGCAAGTGAGTTTGAGAGTGATTTTTTAAAATCAATAAATGTAAAGGTAGTGGATTCCCTAAATTTGCCAATTGAAATCACTGATAATATTAAAGGAGTGATTAATGCTGTTAATCACAAAATTGGGATAACCAAATTTTTATTTGAAGGGTTTCCTGGTACAGGTAAAACTGAAGCAGCAAAACATGTTGCGAGACTACTCAAACGTTCGCTGTTTTATGTGGATTTTGATAATTTAATTGATAGCAAGCTTGGTCAAACGAATAAAAACATAGCCCAAGTGTTTAGTGAAATTAATAAAATACCTTATCCAGAAAAAACAGTGATTTTATTTGATGAAATTGACGTTATAGCATTAGATAGGATTAATAGTAATGATGTTCGAGAAATGGGACGTGTAACATCAGCAATTTTGAGAGAGTTGGATAGATTAAATGATTTAAATAAAGACATTGTAATCATTGCTACCACAAACTTATATAAGAATTTTGATAAGGCTCTTTCTAGACGCTTTGATGCTATTATTAATTTTAATCAATACAGTAAAGAAGATTTAGTTGAAGTGGCTGAATTTTATTTTTCATCTTTCTCAAAAAATTTTAGAAACGTGTCTAAAGATGCTCGATTGCTGAAAAAAATTCTAAATACATCAAATCAATTACCATATCCTGGTGAATTAAAAAATATTATCAAGACTTCTTTAGCGTTTAGTGATGTAAATAATGGTTATGATTATCTGAGAAGATTATACAACAATATAATAGGAAATCTTGATCAAACTAGTTTAGAACAATTACACATTTTAGGTTTTACTGTAAGAGAGATAGAAAAACTTAAAGGTGAACCTAAAAGCACAATAGCTAGAAAATTGAATGAAGGAAATAAGTAATGGCAAATAATGTTTTAGAATTAAAAGGAAATCGATTTGTTCAAGCGTCTAAACAATTTAAACCAAAAGTTATTCCTAATATGAATGGTAACAATGGTGTTACTAGCGAACATGTGTATAAGTTGCAAACGAAAATGGAACAAATCAAAAATTTTTGGTTGAATGAACCTAAGCCATTTGACGGTATTCTAATTTGTGTTTGTTATAATAAGATTGTGGCAAAAAGTAATAGAATCGGAGGATTGTTTAGAGGGAAGGATTCGAACTATGCAATAGTGGGAGCTAAGTTTAACAAAGATAGAACTAAACATATTATTACTTATTTTTTAGATATTAATGATTTAAATAAAAGTATTGTTTTACTTGATAAAACAAAAATTGTTTTAGATAAAGCCTTTTCAGGAAAAATAGATCAAGTTACTTTCAAGGATCATGAAAGTATAAATAGTGTTCATTTTAAAGAATTTGGTATAAGTAAATCCTCATTTAAGCAAGTTATAGCTGATATTTCTTATATTGATGATTTTGAGGTAGAGAACCCGTCAGGAGAATCAGTGCAAAGTATTATTACTTTGTATGATATAAGAATGGATACAAAAAGATTATTAAAAAAACTAGGTATCGATATTTTATCCAGTCGGATTTTAGATAATCAAACGATTTTTTTGGATAAGAATCAATCGGAGATCTTATTTACTAAAGCTCCTTATCTTATTTCAATGGCTACAGCAGATTTATCCCAGCTATCGCCAGAAGATTTCATTCAACAACATAAACAAAATTTGCAACATATTCCAGAACCCACAATAGAACCTACTATTGGTGTAATTGACACATTATTTGATGAGGGAGTTTATTTTAGTGATTGGGTCGAATACCATGAAATGGTTGATGAAAATATTCCTAAAGCACCTAATGATTATAGGCATGGTACTGCAATATCATCTATTATTGTAGACGGACCAAGGCTTAATCCCTGGTTAGATGATGGCTGTGGAAGGTTTAAAGTACGTCACTTTGGTGTAGCAGTTGGTTCACAGTTTTCTTCTTTTACTATTATAAAGCAAATCAAAGAAATAATAGCAAAAAATAAAGATATTAAAGTTTGGAATATTTCACTAGGTAGTGATCAAGAAGTTAATGATAATTTTATATCTGCTGAAGCTTCTGTATTAGACCAAATTCAATATGAAAATGATGTCATTTTTGTTATTGCGGGAACAAATAAAACAAACGAAAATATTAATAGAATTGGTTCTCCTGCCGATTCAATTAATAGTATGGTTGTAAATGCAGTATCAAAAAATGGATTATCAACAAAATACTCTAGAAAAGGAATTGTTTTATCATTTTTTGCGAAGCCTGATATAAGTTACTATGGTGGAAGCAGTGAACAATATATTCATGTATGTGAGCCTTTAGGAGAAGCTAAAGTTGCGGGAACATCATTTGCAGCTCCTTGGATTGCTCGAAAACTTTCATATCTAATTGATATATTGGAGCTTAGCCGTGAAGTGGCTAAGGCTCTTATTATTGATGCTGCAAGAGGATGGAATAACGAACCAACTTCCAGTGAAATTGCATTATATGGGCATGGTATAGTGCCAATTAAAATTGACGATATTGTCAAAACAAAAGAAGATGAGATTAAATTTTTAGTTTCAGATATCAGTGAAAAATGGAACACTTATAATTATAATTTTCCAACACCAATGAATAAAGATGATAAATATCCTTACATAGCCAAAGCAACAATGTGCTACTTTCCTAAATGCGATAGAACTCAAGGAGTGGATTATACAAATACTGAGTTAAATTTACATTTTGGAAGAATCCAAAATGATGGAAAAATTTCTAATATTAATGGGGATAAACAAAACCAGAATATAGATACTGAAAGAAACTATTTATTAGAGTCTGATGCTCGAAGTAATTTCCGAAAATGGGATAATGTTAAATATATAGCTGAAATAGTTAAAAAAAATAATAGACCTAAAATATCATACGAAAATAAAAATTGGGGTATGGAAATTAAAACAAATAATCGTTTAGATCCCAAAGATGGAGAAGGTGTTCGTTTTGGAGTTGTTGTTACATTAAAAGAAATTAATGGCGTAAATAGAATTGATGAGTTTATTAGAAGCTGCCATTTAAGTGGTTGGTTAGTAAATGCAATTGATGTTAATGCCAAAGTTAATATTTATCAAAATATGAATGAAGATATTGAATTTGAGTAAATTTTTTATCTGTTAGCTCAAACTTAATCTGACAAAAACTTATTACTCATCGGACACACATTTTGTTAAAATGAAAGCCGATGAGTAAAATAAATTCTCCAATTGCTTTTCCTTAACCAATCCTTTTGCTCCGTTCCAGGTTTGCCATGGTGTCTTTCCATAACAATATTTTCCAGAGTGTGCTCTTTCTCGATTGTAAAGATCAAACCATTGTTCAATATCGTTTTGTATTTCACATAATTGCGTGTAAATCTTACGTCGAAATAAAATATCAAAACATTCTGTTTTCATCGTCTTGTGAAATAGTTCACAAAATTTATACATAACAAGATAAAAGTAGTACCAAAAACAAAAATTTAAATCACTAATGAATTCCCCTTATAAAGCTTTAAATAAGCTTTATAAGGGGAATAACTAATCATTCAGTACATTTTGAAATAGTAGAAATACAATACTCTTCAGGAACACTTTTACCATCGTAATCGGAACTAAAACTTTCACCGGTATAATAGATGTAATTACTGGAATAAAATGTGCCACTTTGTTCAAGTGCAATATCATGGCCATATCGTTCGTAATCAAAGTAATTAGTTAAGTTACCGAGTTCTTTTAAACTATAACAACCACTTTCAGCAATCCAGTAGAAACCTAAATCATATTCATTGCTGATGTTATATAGACATTGAAAACAATCTAAGTTATCCGTTAGATTAATTAAGTCTGTAATTGAATTAATATTTACGCCAATGTCAATGGCTGCTTCATAGATTTCCATTTCATCATGATTCAATTCATCAAGTTTACAGGCTAAATAATTTAGTTCATTAAGATTGCTATTTTCAGAGATATAATTTGTTATGCCATATACAGACGATTTGTAACCACTTAAAAAGAACTCTTTGTAATTAACACTATCAATGCCAATTTGTTTAAAGCATTGTTTTACTTTTTCTGGTGTTGTTGGTAGCTCTAGCCATTCGCCGATCAATTTTCCTTCGTTATATTTTTCTAAATTGGTGATAAATACTGAGATCATACCAGAACCCACCGTAGTGGATTTTAGGCATGATGATACACTAGGTAATGTTTGCATAAACAATTCCTTAATTTTTTGATATTAATTGATATTGAGAAATGAATTAAATAGTAGGGTATTTTTTAATTTGTTTTGAACTCATAAGGCATAATAAACTCAGTGCGGATTGAATCTAAGTAATCAGCCCACCATTGAACCATTTTAGTTCGTTCGATAATGTGTTGTGCTTTATGGATATAAGCGGCTCTAACGCCATTACGTTCTTGATGACTCATCTGGCGTTCAACTGCATCTCGTGACCATAGATTAGATTCAACTAATGCACTACAAGCCATAGTTCTAAAACCATGTCCACAAAGTTCTGTCTTGGTGTCATAACCCATTGTTCGAAGTGCTTTATTAACCGTATTTTCGCTCATTGGTTTTCTTGCAGAATGATCACCAATAAATACCAGTTCATACATTCCACTAATTTCATGTATTTGTTTTAAAACATCAATTGCTTGATCGCTTAGCGGAACTAAATGAGGCGTTTTCATTTTTGAACCTCGGTGAGAATGAGGTACACCATCAATTTCCTCCCTTTCAGCTGGAATAGTCCAAATCTTTTTATCGAAATCAATTTCTGACCAACGAGCAAATCGTAGTTCACTAGAACGAATAAATATAAGTAGAGAAAGTTTAATTGCTAATTTGGTTAACTCTCGTCCTTTAAAATTATCAATGCGTTCTAAAAGTTCAGGTATTTGTTCGAGTTCAAGTGCAGGGCGATGATTTACTTTTACTTTACTCACTACCCCTTTTAAATCTTGAGCAGGGTTATAAGAAATATAACCATTTTGTACTGCATAGCGCATTATTGCTGAAGTACGTTGTTGTAATCGGTTAGCGACTTCAAAACGCCCCTGCTCTTCAATAGCTTTAATTGGAACAATTAACTGACGAGTAGTTAATGCTGAAATAGAATAAGCTCCAATTTTAGGGAATAAATACAATTCTAATGTTCGTAGTACTTTTGCTCTATGTGGCTTAGACCAAGTTTTATTATTGGTACACCATTTACGAGCAATTTGTTCAAAAGTAACTTGTATTTCATCTTCAAACTGTTTTGCTTTCTTTTCTACCTGTGGGTCAATATTTCTAGCTAGTAATGATTTGGCTTCGTCTCGTAGCCTTCTAGCTTCGCTTAATAAAACATTAGGATATTGGCCTATAGACATTAATTTTTCTTTAGCATTAAAATAATAGCGAAAACGCCAATATTTAGAACCGTTGGAGTGAACAAGCAAAAATAAACCATCACCATCAGAAAGTTTATATTGCTTATCGTGAGGTTTGGCTGATTTTATTTTTAAATCAGTTAAGGACATAACGAAATTCCTCAATTATAGAAATTTAGACATAAAAAAAGCCGCATAGTCAAATATGCGGCTTTGGTTAATAGGACATTTAACTGTTAATTAGCTTTGGTCTTTATCCATGCTTCAACCTCTTTCAGACGCCAACGCGAGGATCTTCCTAGTTTAATAGGAGGTGGAAATTTATTTTGTTTTATCAAGGCATAAAACCATTTATCTGTCATGCCTGTGAGTGTGGTGATATATTTCATATCAATTAGGTAATCTGGATGTGTTTGTGCATCCAAAGGGGATAAGAATGTTGACATTGTTGTACCTCTATTGAGTGATGTGGGTTAATTACATTCAATAGATAGGTAACAACAATATTTTTTTACTACTTTGGAGCATAAATTGCTTGTTTTTACAAAACAGTTTATAAGCATACTAATTGATTAATTTGCAACCATATTTATAAAACTCATAATAGGTTGATTATAAATTTGATCAACATAGTTACTTTTATAAGCATTTTGAAAGCAAGATGATGACATACTTGAGTCAGATTTTACGGACGGATATCCATCGGCTTTAAACTCTAATTCACAACCCATTAATGATGGCTTTCTTTCACCTATTAGAACCCATTTTATCTTTTGTTGATAACTTTCAGTTTTTATATCTTTTGAGCGTTTTTCAAATTGATTGATTTTGTTAGTTATATTTTGATTATATGGATCAATTATTTTTTCTACAATACCTCTGACTATGCCATTTTCTACTCCCTCCAAATAGGCTAAAATTTCCTGATAATTTTTAACAGATAATGTCGTCTTTTTACCATCCTTAGTATTTAAGGTTATATTCTTGGCTGAATTACCTTGAAGAAGATATTCGAAAACCAATCTAGAATAATCATTATACAGATGAACTGATATAGAACCATTATATCTATAAAGCGTAACTAATTTCGGATCTTCTCTTTTATAAAGATCTAAATTATGCTTGCTCAATATTTTTTTGATAGAAGTTAAATCTTCTTTAATTTGTTTTATTCTTTTAGCAAGCTCTTTATTACTAAAGTCACTGTTACTGGTTGGCGCATAATGAAAATAATCAAAATCAAAAAAAGGATCACAACTTAGAAGTCCCCTAGTTTGATCATCATTATAGCCATAGATACCAGTGGCCACATAATCACTTACTTCCATTTTTATTGTTGCTTTATTTGATAAAAGATATTTCCTATTTTCCTGATAGCGAGCTAAAGCATTGCTTTTTTCTATTTCAAGAAGTGCTTTCTTCAACTCATCATAAATAACCAGTTTAGCTTTCGCTTCAATGTAGCTTCTAGCTTTTGCATCAATGTGATTTTTATACACCGTATAATGGGGATATTTGACATTCTTATTCTTATTTCGTTCTTCCTCTTCTTTAAATTTTGCATAATCATCTAATGTAATATTGATATTTTTATCTACAAGCATAGTTTTTAAATTTCCAGCTATACCAGAAAATGTTAGGTTTAAAAATTGATTTGGACGATCCTTTTTAAATTCACAAGTATATTCAACAATATTTCGATCTCGTTCATCTTTATATGAATCCCATTTCGTTTTATTACAGATATTTCGGTTATCAAGCGCATTACCGACAGTAAGAGTTGAGTCGACATTGTCATACACATAATCTTTAACTTGCTTAACCTGTGATGAGTCTCCGCATGCAGTAAGAATCAGTACTGATAAAACAA
The DNA here is from genome assembly GCF_046635645.1 of Gilliamella sp. BG2. Lineage (NCBI taxonomy): Bacteria > Pseudomonadati > Pseudomonadota > Gammaproteobacteria > Orbales > Orbaceae > Gilliamella > Gilliamella sp. BG2. The sequence goes on along the minus strand of NZ_JBIDFF010000007.1, from coordinate 60,266 downwards.
TTGTTATTTTTTTCATTGTTATTCCTTATAAAAAAAAGAATTAATTAGCTTTACTTAAATTGTATTTTTGTGTGGTAACCAAAACTTAACTTGAAACATACTAGCTATTGTTTTAATTAATTTTATATTTTCATCAATTATTTAAATGAAGTCATATCGTTTAAACAGATCAATAAGATCTTATTGATCGTTAAAAACGATCAATACATCTTAAGTAAATTTTCAAAAATTACCCATTCACTTGTTCAGCAAAGGAAAAATACGATTGTTGACCAATCACAATATGATCTAATACGCGGATATTAACGATATCTAGTATTTCTGTTAATTTTTGATTGATATTGCGATCTGCACTACTAGGTTGTGCCTCACCTGATGGATGATTATGGGCAAAAATAATGGCTGCTGCGTTATGTTTAAGCGCTTGCTTAATTATTTCTCTGGGATGGATTTCCACAGAGTTAATTGTACCCATAAAAAGTGTTTCTACTTTAATTAACTGATGTTGATTATTTAGGTACATAGCAACAAAATGCTCTCTTTCTTTTTGTTCTAATTTTAGTCTAAGGTAGTCAATGACTTGATTAGGTTTTGTGAATTGGTTATTTTCTATTTTCATCTGCTTTTCGAGCAATTTTAACGCTATTGTCACAATGCGCTTTGTTGAATAGGAATTTTTCATTTTTTCTCCTGTTAAGACTGAGCAAAGCATAATGTCTTTCATGTAAAAACTGAAATTAATGAGATAAATTTATAAATAGGTGAATTTTTAGATAATTGAATTATTAGTATTATTCAGCTAATAGATTTGATTAAATTGTTTTTTAGCAAATTGGCCAATGCGATAAGTAATAATGCGATCAACAACAGCTCCCATCACACCACCAAAAATCGGGATCACTTTAATTAACTTTAAGCTATGCTTTGCACTTATAATACTAATAAGCTGTTTAATGACCGATAGACTTATTTTACGAATTACTTCATTTGGCTGTTTCATCAATGTAGCTAAACAAAACTGCTGTAATTTTAACTTGCTTGTCATCACACATAATGATAAGAAAATTAAGATTTTAATTCTTTCATCATACACATCATGACCTTGCAAGATAGCAATGGTTGTAACGAGCCTCAATTGAATAAACAAGACACTTAAGGCGTTTGTTGGCAAAGTTATAGGTAAACTTGCAATTCCGCCTAACCCTGTGATAAAACCTGTAGCTGTTGCTTTGTCTGTTTCATGTTTGATTAGTTTATCAAGATTATCTGAATGTAAAGGGAAATTGGCTTTATGTTGCTCGGCTAATGTATAAGCAGAGGAAAAACCATAACCACCTGTCAAACAAAGCTGATAGAGTTTATCAAGTAGTAAAGGTAATTTATCTGACATATCATGCTTCCTTATTTGTCGACTTAAATAAAGAATGAAAATGATTGTAAGAAGGCTCTAATAAATAAATTAAGGTGTTTCGTAATATTTGATGATTTAACATGGTACACTCCTTATAAAAATGTTAATTGAACGGACATATTGGTATGTTCAACTAATGATATTTATTTAAAATTATTTATAATAAGAGTGTAGTTAATATATTGGAGAAATATGAAGCAAACAGGATAAATGAGTTTGCTTCATGAATAAGATTAGAGGAGGAGTTCAATATTTTGTGTCATTTAGGTAAACTGTGTAGCAAAAGAGGAAATGACACAGAATTATGAACAGGAGCCTCATTTATTACTAATACTTCTTGTTTTTTTCATAACGAGCTAAGCTTTTCTTAGCTTTTGCTTTTTGCTCATCTGTTGCTTTATCTGAATTTAAAATGGAGTTAGCAGAACTTACAATAATTGCGGGAAGTACTTTTGTCACTGTAAAGTCTCCTACTTGGTAAAGTTTTTTACCCAACCATTTAACTCTACTCATAATAGTCATCTTTATACTCCGAACACTCTGGACATGGAAATGTAAAATTAACATCCCCACCACATACAGGGCAATTTTCGGGATGGGGTTCACCGCCATATTCTAATGAACAAGGGATGACTCCCGTACCATTGCATTCGCCACAATCAGATTTAGCCATTTTATTTATCTCCTTAAATTATTATTGAATTAAAATACATCATTATTATTAGAAATATATTGTGCACTGTCATATCGTTTATAACGATCAGTTAAGATCTAATTGATCGTTATAAACGATCAATTAATTTGGTTGAGAGTATGCATGCTGTTAATATACAAAGCATGAAGAGGATCATGTTTCTTCCACGAAAGTTGTGCTAACTCAGATAAAGCATTCTTAGTTAGTTTTTTTTCAACATTAATACCATATCCATCAGTTTCATTCTTCCAAAGATTGGTAACGGAATTCATAATAACGTTATAATTTGCATATTGTTCTGAGCTAAAGTACAACATGGTTGGAAAATAAAAGCCGTATTGTTTATTAAAAGCCATTACCCAAACAATGCTAAGAATATGATTGGAAAGTAATGTTAAATCAGACAAGTTCAACATATCCATATACGCATCTATTCCATATTGTCTTTGATAGGCATCGTCATGATAGGCAAAATCCATTCTGACTGGATATAACTTCCCATAACTTGTAAGTAACGATCTATGATGAGCTCTTAGCTTATTTAGTATTAGGTCATAGTAGTTGTCCATTTTTTATTCCTTTATATGAATTGGATCTATATCAATTAGCCTGTCTTGTTGACTGATTTGTATAAACGTATTTTTTTAAGATTCATAGTGATTTTCCAAAATGAAGGAAATGTTTTTTTGGGGTTACTAAATAGGGGAAGAAATTAAAAATTTATTCAGACCAAGTGTTCTAGGTTTTCCTCGATGACTTGGAGGTGGGACTTCACTTAAAAATAGACAATCGCTATAACACTTTTTAAAAAATGATTTTTGTTCTGTTTTAGCTAAATAACTAAGCATATAACAAACCGAATGAAACGCTTCATCATCGTGATGATTTATCATCCTTAGCCCATTAATACGATAATTATTCCGCTGGCAATCATACAAATAACCTTTAGTCAGTTCATACCATGCACGTTCCAGTGCAACGTAAATAGGATAGTATTTTTGTCTTTTTTGACCATTTACATAAAAAACAGAATGAAAATGGATATGTTCATTCTGATTAAATTCCATAACAACAGCATACCCTACAATATCAAGTTCAAGTTGCATAGCTTGATAGAGGAAGTACATTATTTCTTTTTTGGTTGTTTCAATATCAGTATTGAACTCATCATCCTTAGCATAATGAATGTCGATTCGGATTGGTAAAATTTTTGAGTATCTATCTTGTAGCTTATTTAGGTGTGTAATTAGTTTCTGATTGAGCTGTTTATTAATAGTAAAGTTTTTATTTTGCATGTAGTTGCCCTTATCAAATTAGAGTTATTTGATAAGGAGCAAGATTATTTTTTTACTGTTTTAGTAACTGATGGTTTACTCAGATAGGGTACTACTGACTTCTATATAATAATATTAATTAACCTTAATTCAGTATATATTCAATTTTTCGTTGTTAATACAAGTAAGTAAGTCTAAAATTTGCTTCAAAAATACTTCATTATATATTCATTTTTACTTCTTTTTTACTTCTTTTTTACTTCATTAATTTAGGTGGATAGAAAATGGAAAAAACAATTATAACTAGAGACCATGAAGGTAAATTAATTGTACATACGAAGAATTTTTACACTTGTTTTATTATTTATGATTATTTAATAAATAAAGTAAATGATTTTTATATTGTTCTTAATGGACAGAAAATAAAAAGCATGTTACCTATTAATTTTTGTAAATTAATTAATGAAAATCTCTATTTAAAGGTTATAAAGGAATCAGATGAAAAAAAAATAATATTATTTAAACAGTATATTGAGAATAAATTAAAAGAATTACAGCAATATTACGAAAAATATCATTTCAACAAAATTGATTTTTCATGGTTAAAAAATAATAAAATGGCATGTATGGACCTTTGGTATAAATTACGTACAATATATCAAAATCATATAATATTACCTGCATTTACTGATAATCCTACTAATCAAGATGGGAAATCGATCGATTGGTTACCTAAACATAAGAGGTATATTACACAGTACAGAAAGTATATTGATATTGTCATCTGCTATTTTTTTGAAAATCAAATCCAAAATCCAACCTCTCACAAAGAAAGGTTGGATTCTATTCAACTGATGTTTAATTATCTTGCATATCATGAGACAACTCGCATAAGAATAGATACATTTTATAAATGTTATGCTTTCGATTTAACAAATATCAATCTAGAGTATTTCTATCCAAATGATTTAATTGAATGTTATAAAAAAGATTGGATAAAGATATATAATTCAAAAAATACTCTAAATTGGATAAATAAATCTAATGAGGAGCAATGTCGTTGGATATGGGAATTTTTGCAAAAAGAACACTCAATTACAATCCTTCAGCATAAAAAGAATTATAGACTTAATCAAAATTTTTGTTTTAATTTTTTTGAATTTACTAATAATGAAGAACGCTATTTAGCTATTTTTACTGCTATATATACAGCTCCAAAAGATGGAATAACAGACAAATTACTCAAAACAATGAAAAAACTATGGTTGCAAAAAGAGAGAAGATCTTCAAATAGAGCAAAAAATAACAAAATTTTAAAAAAACAATGTAAGCGTATTACGAAAGATACAGCAGAAAACAATGAAAATGATTTAAATAAAATAGTATAGATTTAAACTTATCTAATAATAGTAATTAGGCAAGCAATTCTCTATAACCCTTGCAAACAAAGGCTTTAAAGCCATTTTATGGATACACGCCATTATCGAACCAAATGTATCCGGGTTTGTATCCGATTTTCCACTTGATTTGGGGTAATTTCAGTTGAATTCGGTTGAGTAGTGAAACAAGGTGAAAGGCTTATTTGAAAAGGCTTTAGATATAAAAAAACCTGCTAGAAGCAGGTCTTAGAATTTGGTGATTGGTGCCCGGACGCGGAATCGAACCACGGACACGGGGATTTTCAATCCCCTGCTCTACCGACTGAGCTATCCGGGCAACAATGGATGCACATTAAACACGATTCGTGATTATCAGTCAATCCCTTTTGTAATATTTTTTTTAAAATATATATTGTTTGGTTGAAAAATAGCTAATCATCTTCATATTAAAAGATAATTTTTAATAATATGTTTTTATCCTTATAGGAATTATATATGCGATTTGTTGGCTTTATTATCTTCTTTATTTATGTTTATTTTGAACTCACCTTTTTCATAGCTGTTGCCAATTCTATTGGTATTTTTCTTGCTTTAATTTGTATTATTGCAACATCTATTCTTGGTTTCTCGTTAGTTAAAACTCAGGGTTTGAAAAACCTTAGTATTATGCAACAAAAAATAGCTAATAATCAAAGCTATAAAAATGAAGTAATTAGAAGTGTAGCTTTGCTTTTTGCCGGTTTTTTCTTGCTTATTCCAGGGTTTTTAACTGATATTTTAGGTGCAATCTTATTAATACCCCATGTACAAGATCATATCGTGGAATTTATTGTTCGAAAAATACCAATAAGATCAAAATTTTCTTCATCACAAATGCACTATCAAGAGGGTGATATTATTGAAGGTGAATTCAAACAGAAGAATGATGAATAAATAATCAGTTGGACTTTTTTTTAAATTTGTTCTCTTGAAGAATTTAAAATAATCCCCATATATTGTGCACTACATTGAAAAATCATAATTCTATGATTTCTGTTAATAATTATCTTAATTAAAAAATTAGTGCTAGGAGATAACTAATGAAAATTCGTCCATTGCATGATCGTGTGATCATTAAACGTAAAGAAGTAGAATCAAAATCAGCTGGTGGTATTGTTTTAACTGGTTCGGCAGCAGGTAAATCAACTCGCGGAGAAGTTTTAGCTGTTGGTAATGGTCGCATTTTAGAAAATGGTCAAGTACAGCCGCTAGATGTTAAAGTGGGAGATATCGTAATTTTTAATGAAGGATACGGCGTTAAAACAGAGAAAATCGATAATGAAGAAGTGCTTATCTTATCTGAAAGCGATATTTTAGCGATTGTACAAGCATAACTGACAACTAATTTAATTTATATACAGAATTTAGGAGAAATACGAAGATGGCAGCTAAAGATGTGAAATTTGGTAATGACGCTCGCGCCAAAATGCTTAAAGGCGTTAATGTATTAGCCGATGCAGTTAAAGTAACATTAGGTCCAAAAGGACGTAATGTAGTATTAGATAAATCTTTTGGCGCACCAACCATTACTAAAGATGGTGTTTCTGTTGCTCGTGAAATCGAATTAGAAGATAAATTCGAAAATATGGGTGCGCAAATGGTTAAAGAGGTCGCATCTAAAGCAAATGATGCAGCAGGTGATGGTACAACTACTGCAACTGTTCTTGCTCAAGCGATTGTTAATGAAGGTTTAAAAGCTGTTGCTGCTGGTATGAATCCAATGGATTTAAAACGTGGTATTGATAAAGCAGTTGTTGCAGCTGTTGAAGAGCTTAAAAAATTATCTGCACCATGCGCTGATTCTAAAGCCATTGCTCAAGTAGGTACAATTTCAGCTAACTCTGATGAAACTGTTGGTACTTTAATTGCTCAGGCAATGGAAAAAGTAGGTAAAGAAGGTGTTATTACAGTTGAAGATGGCACTGGTTTACAAGATGAGCTTGATGTTGTTGAGGGTATGCAGTTTGATCGTGGTTACCTATCACCATACTTTATCAATAAACCTGAAACTGCAACTGTTGAATTAGATAGCCCATATATTTTATTAGCCGATAAAAAAATCTCTAACATCCGCGAATTATTACCAGTGCTTGAAGCTGTAGCTAAAGCAGGTAAATCTTTATTGATTATCGCAGAAGATGTTGAAGGCGAAGCACTTGCAACATTAGTTGTGAATACTATGCGTGGCATTGTTAAAGTTGCAGCTGTTAAAGCTCCTGGCTTTGGTGATCGTCGTAAAGCAATGTTACAAGATATTGCAATCTTAACTGCGGGTACTGTAATTTCAGAAGAAATTGGTTTAGAACTTGAAAAAACAACTCTTGAAGATTTAGGTCAAGCAAAACGTGTTGTAATCAATAAAGACAACACAACTATCATTGATGGTGTTGGTGAGGAGTCATTAATTAATGCTCGCGTTGAACAAATTCGTAAACAAATCGAAGAATCAACTTCTGACTATGATAAAGAGAAACTTCAAGAACGCGTTGCGAAACTTGCTGGCGGTGTTGCTGTAATTAAAGTTGGTGCGGCAACTGAAGTTGAAATGAAAGAGAAAAAAGCTCGTGTTGAAGACGCATTACATGCAACTCGTGCAGCTGTTGAAGAAGGTGTTGTAGCCGGTGGTGGTGTTGCTCTTGTTCGTGCCGCAACTACTATTTCAGAACTTAAGGGTGCAAATGAAGATCAAAACGTTGGTATCAAAGTTGCACTTCGTGCGATGGAAGCTCCATTACGTCAAATCGTTACTAACTGCGGTGAAGAAGCATCTGTTGTTGTTAATGCAGTTAAAGGTGGTAAAGGTAACTATGGTTACAATGCCGCAACTGAAGAATATGGCGATATGATTGCAATGGGTATTTTAGACCCAACTAAAGTAACTCGTAGTGCATTACAATATGCTGCATCTGTTGCTGGTCTTATGATTACAACTGAATGTATGGTAACTGATTTACCTAAAGATGATAAGGCTGACTTAGGTGCCGCTGGTGGTATGGGTGGCATGGGTGGTATGGGCGGAATGATGTAATTCTCTTCGTCAGTACGAAATAATCTTATCAATACAGACCACTCGTTTATGCGAGTGGTTTTTTTATGGATTTTTTCTTTAGTTATATTTTCTCTTTATCAAATAACTGCAAAATAAAAATATACAATTAATTAAAAATACCAATAATAATTTAAATTTTTAATCGATTAAATAAAGTATAAATAATAATTTGTTATACCAGCAAAAAGCTTGCTCTATACTTGATGATTATCATTTATTCTTTAATTTTTTGATTTTGGATGACTGTTTTACTTGTCAAAATCAGATGTTAAATAGATAATAACATGATGAAAAGATGAAATTTATCTTTTCTATAAGATCAAATTATTGTTCCAAACTTTATTTTTTATTTAAAATAGAATTTAAAGTAATTAAATAATAAGTGAATATAGAAATAAGCAATTAAGGAAAGAAATAATGGGTGTAGCTCCAAGAAAAAAATTAGCCAGTACAGAAGAAAAAGACTATTCGGTTAGACAACGTGAAAAAAAAGTAAAAGTAGAAACTCCACTTGCTAATATTCAAGAAAATACTTTTTTTAAAGTTATATTTTCAGATAGCCTTTCATTGGAACAAAAAGTAGAAGAAGTTACTAATATTTTAGAATTTTCTGACAATAAGGAAATTGATCGGGCCAAAATTCAAGAATTTGATACATTTAAAGAATATCTTCAATCAATTTCTGAAGAGATGTCTAAACAACGTATTGAGATGACTGATACCGAAGTATTTGCTGAATTACAACGAGTGTATGCTGATTTTAATAATGATCTTAATGATTTTATCGAAAAAATAAAACCACTTACCGAACTCACTGATGCTTTATATAACTTACGCCAAAATGGTGAAACCCGAAATGCATTAGCTCAAATTAAAGCCGATCAAGAATGGGACGAAGAAAAAGTAACGCAAAAAGCAAATGTGCAAAGTGAAATTATTAATATTGAAAAACAAATATCTGAATTAAAAAAAGAAATAGAGTTATTACAACAGGATAAAAAGTTTTTTGGCCTAGGGAAAATTAAAGCCGCATCAAAAGCTAAAATTGTGACTAATGAAGAAAAAATAGCTAAATTAAATCAACAAATAAAAAACAAAAATAAAGAATTAGATGATATTCAGATAGAAATTACAAAGCGTCACGAGCAACGCTCTGAATCAATCGATGTTGAAAAATTAAAAGAGTTGCTAAATTTAACTTCAGAACAGCATACATTACGTCAAGCTGATATGGTTGAATCGGCATTAAAATTTGTGAATCAAGGTAAAGAGCGTTTTGGTGCAATTCGTAATCATCTTGAAAAAATGGTTAAACAGATTGAAGGACTTAGTGACAATAATGGCAATATGATACAAATTTATGCCATTATGAACGAAGCGACCAAAAAAGTAGAGAAAGTCCATCGTGAACGTAGACAAGAGCTTGAGAGTAAAGATGTTGGTGATAATTTGTTAGAGTCAATGAAGCTTGATGAAACACGCCGTAATTTGGATGAACACATTGATACTGTATCCACAGCAACTGTCGATACTATGCAAACCTATGGTGAATTAACAACTGAAGCTATTAAAATTCGTAATATGCAAGCAGCAACCAAAAAACAAGTTGAAAGTGCAAGAGCAATGCATTCAAGAGGCATCGCATCGGTTGCTTCACAACTCAGTGTTGTTGTAACAGCAGTTAACTCAGCTGCAATTAATGAAGCACAATCAATGGCCGGTAATACTTTAGCCGAAATGACTCGAGTAACAAATGATATTGCTAAAAATGAAGCTATTCGAATTGCAACTGGTCGTGATGAAATTAATAATGATTTAGAAGCAATGCTACAAAATTTAGCTGAATTTGGTGATACCCAAAAAGAAGCGACTGAAATCACCCGTGCGGCACTAGAAACAATGCGAGCAAATTTGGAAGAAATTGAAAAAATGTCCAAAGATGTTCAAAATGATACACGAGAATTTATTGCGGTGACAGGTGATGTTTTATCAGAAAAATCTGAAACCAAAAAAGATAGCTCACATACTACTTCACCCTTTAAACTATAACAAAGGAATGCACAATGTATTTAGTTAGAGGGCGTGAATATTTAGCGCAATACCCTAATTTTACTTTAGTAGGAAGGGAACATGATTTAGAGAGAATATCGTCTATTCTCATACGAAAATCATCAAATTCTCTTTTGTTGACAGGGCCTGCAGGTGTAGGTGTTTCAATGCTTAGTCTTGGTTTGCAGGCGGCTAAAAATAACCCAGATACACCATTTGATTTGATTGTAAAAAAATTATTTTGGTTAAATTGTGATGCTCTTTTTTCTAGCGGTGATAGTAATAAGATAAATAATGAGTTTCAAAGTATTTTAAAAAAGCTAATGCAAACTCCTGAGTCAGTGCTGATTATTACTGATACGGCTAATTTTTTAGAAGCAGCACATAATACAGGTAATGCTCATTTTATTAATGCTCTAAATAACGCCGATAAATCAAATAATTTTCAAGTTATCCTCGAAGTTCGTGATGATAAACTTAGTAGTGTGCTAAAGGCTAGCACGAATATGCCTGAACTTTACACACTTTACGATGTCAAAGAACCTACTGGGGATAATTTAAATTCCATTGTTACTACTGTTGCAAAGGAGTTATCTGGATACCACAAAATTGAAGTGGATAAAGATGCTATTGATGAAGCGATACATTTAACCTGTAAATATCGTGATAGTTTAGGTTTAGGTGGGGCACAGCCTCAACGTGCTATTTCATTACTTGATCGTGCGCTTGCTAGTTATCGTCAACTTACACATAAACAGCATCCAAAAATTGCTGAGTTAATGGGTAAGATCGAAAAAAGTACCAGTGAAACAGAACAATATGATTTGCGGCAGCAGCTTGAACAATGGCAGCAAGATTGGCAGAATTTAAAGTCTGAAATTAGTAAAACATATCAATATCAACGTGATGCTGAAACGTTACGCTTCAAACTGCAAGATGAAATCACTCAGTTACAAGAAGAAGAGGACAATAATAAAAATTCAGAATCAGTTGCTATAAAGACATTCGCGCAATTAACGGCTGGAGGATTTGACTCTCCAGCAGTCGCTAAATTAAAGGAAAAAATTCGACAAATTGATGCTGAAATTGCACAAAATAATGAACAACATCAAAAATTGGTGATGTTAGCCAATAAAGATTTGCGACTAAATCGCCAAGAAGTGATTGCTGAATTTAGCAAAGTTTCAGGTATATCAGCAAACAAATTAGATGAGAATGAAGTTGAAAACTTGATTAATTTGGAGGCAAATTTATTATCGCGAATTTTTGGTCAAGATAACATTGTTAAACATGTCGCCAATTCGGTAAAGGTGGCTAAAGTTGACACGCTTGAAGAATCAGGTCCTGCAATGTCTTACCTATTTTTAGGTCCATCTGGTGTAGGTAAAACTGAAATGGCCAAAGCTTTAGCGGAATATGTTTACGGTGACGAAAAATCGTTGGTTCGTTTTGATATGTCAGAATACATGGAAAAACATGCTGTTGCTAAATTAATTGGTGCACCTCCGGGATATGAAGGATTTGAAGCAGGTGGAATTTTAACAAACTCAGTTAGAACAAAACCGGTTGGAATCTATTTATTTGATGAGATTGAAAAAGCACATCCTGATGTCTTTAATATCTTTTTACAGATCTTATCGGATGGAAGATTAACCGATAATGTAGGTCGAACTGTCGATTTTTCTGATATCATGATTATTATGACCTCAAATATTGGACAATCTTACTATTTGGATCCTAACCTTTCTGACGAAGTTGCATGTGAATTAGCGACAAATGAACTGAATAATACTTATCGTTCAGAACTGCTTAATCGTTTTAATGGACGAGAAAATATTCTTCATTTTAAACGTTTACCAATGGAAGTTATTGAACGGATTATTCGTCGAGAAATTGACAAATTAAATCAATCATATAGTCATCGAGGCTATACTATCGAAATAAAAGATTCTTGTATCAGTACATTCTGTCACGATCATTATGATATCATTCGTGGTGCCCGAGGATTGCCGGGTTATATAAAAACCAATGTTAGGCCATTTATTGTTAATCATATTTTGCAGAATCCTCAAGATCAAGGAGTGTTTAAAGCAATTTATAACCAGCAGACACATAGTTTTGATATGGAATTTTACAAAAATTAAAGGAAGATAAAATAGAGTTAGTTTTCTGTAACCTTTATTAAGGAAAGTGATTGGTTTCGGACGTTATTTAAATTTGGATAAAATATATCAATCAATAAAACGTTCGAAACCTAACAGTATAGAAAGTAATTTTATTTGAAATATTAAACTGAAAGATGTTGATAAAGAGTTATTACTCCAATAGAAATAAGTACTAACCCGCCCAAAAGCTCAGCCCGTTTACCAATTAAACAGCCAATTTTATTACCCAATAATAACCCAATAGTAACCATTGTACAGGTAGCGAGTCCAATCATTGATGCAGCAAAAAAGATATTAACACTTGCTAATGCTAAGCCAACACCAACGGCAAATGCATCTATACTGGTTGAAATTGCTGTGAAAATTAGCATTAGAAAAGATTTTTTTGATGATGTTAATTCATCTTCTTGGCAATTTCCATTTGACTGTTTCTGGCTGTTATATATCATATTAATGCCTAAAAATAGCATGACAGCAAATACAACCCAATGATCCCATTGTTCAATATATTGCAACGCAATATAACCAACTAACCAGCCAAGCAATGGGGTAATAGCCTCAACAACACCAAATAGAATACCAATTTTGAATGCGCCTAAAATTGGTGTTGATTTAAGTGAAATCCCACGACAAACGGCGACAGCAAAGGCGTCGGTTGACATTGCTAGTGCTAATAATAAAATAGCCCAAAAATTCATGACATATACTCTTGCTTATAATTATTAAAAATTTATTAATATTATAATAATGGATGATGATTTATTTATTTGTTACTGAAAATAGATAATTTGCTATTTTTTTATCACCTTTGTTTTTATAAAGTTCAGCTGTTTTTATAACGTTGTTTCGACGATTAACATCATATTGAAAAAGCTGCTTAAACATTAAGTCAGCTGTTCTTTTATCATTATTTTGGATTGCACAATAACCATATTGTTCATAAGCATCAGCTTTCCAACGATGACGATCGAACTCAATACTCTGTTCAAATTGTTTTTTTGCTTCTTGATAACGATCTCGACCACATAAAAAAGAACCATAATGGATATGATATAATCCATAACCTGGTTGCATTAGAGTAATACGTTTGTAAATTATCTCGGCTTCGTTGTATTCACCAACATGTTGATCAAACATTGCCATGGCTAACATAACTTGGGGATTATTTGGAGAGTATTGTGCAGCTAATTTTAGATTATAATGTGCTACTTTGATATTTTCTTCTGACTCATTTGCTTTAGCAAGATATCCTAATCCAAGTCGCATCCTAGCCAAAGCGGCTTTTTCTGGATCAAATTCATTGTTGTTTTTCATTTGGCAACCCGCTAGTACTATCATCAAAAAATAGCTAGTTATAACTAACAATTTCTTCATCTATCTCTCCTTTTTATAAAGATTTATCCTTATGCTGTTTGCTTAACAAGGTTCTGCTTTTTGTAAAGAGTTCTTTTAGTGCGATCAACAACTTCACCAGCTAACTGGCCACATGCAGCATCGATATCATCCCCCCGTGTTTTACGAACTATTACGGTAAACCCATATCCCATCAATGTTTTCATGAAGCGATCAATTCGTGTATTTGAACATCTTGAATAAGGCGCACCAGGGAACGGATTCCAAGGAATTAAATTAATTTTGCTAGGTACATTTTTTAGGAATTGTGCAAGCTCATGAGCATGTTCAACGCCATCGTTAATTTGATTAAGTAATACATATTCAATAGTTACTTTTCCGTGATTTGCGTTTGAAGACGAAAGATAACGCAGAATTGAATCACGTAGCATAGACATATTGTATTTTAGGTTAATTGGCATAATTTCACTACGAATAGTATCATTAGGTGCATGAAGTGATATCGCTAGCGCCACATCAATCATACCAGCTAGCTTATCTAAAGCGGGAACAACTCCTGATGTCGATAGTGTTACACGCCTTTTTGATAAACCATAGCCAAAATCATCTAACATAATTTCCATAGCTGGTGCAACATTAGATAAATTAAGTAGCGGTTCACCCATACCCATCATAACTACATTAGTAATGGGCCTATCTGCTAATTTTCCGGTGACACCAATTGCATTTGATGCACGCCATACTTGGCCAATAATTTCAGAAACGGTTAAATTACGATTAAATCCTTGTTGGGCAGTAGAACAAAATTTACACTCTAGTGCGCAACCAACTTGAGATGAAACACATAATGTTGCACGATCACGTTCAGGAATATAAACAGACTCAATCAGTTGGTTATTACCAACATCAAGTGCCCATTTTATTGTGCCATCAGAAGAACGCTGTTCTATGGCAATCTTAGGAGCTTTAATTTCTGCTAAAGTCTTTAGTTGTTCACGTAGTTTTTTATTGATATCGGTCATTTGATCAAAATTATCTACACCAAAATGATAGATCCATTTCATTACTTGATCAGCTCGAAACGGTTTTTCACCAAGTGATATAAAAAACTCTCTCAATTGTTGGCGTGTGAAGTTTAGTAAATTTATTCTTTCGTTTATGGAATTAGTTTTATTAAGATTCATTGTATTGGTAGCGTCTAAACAATTTTCAGACGTATTAGATGTAGATGTTGTTAACATAAGGCCTCGTTTTTACACATTATGGCTATTTCTTTTTTTAGGAAAAGGATTATACTGTTTTTAACTTAATCTGGCTATATAGAATATTGGCAACGCTTGAAAGATGAAGAAATCAACAATGTTAAAAAAAATAGGTGGTTTAACTTTAAACTTATCTTTACTTCTATTTCCTACTTTTACCATGGCACAACAGATCACATTAAATAAACTGATTGGACAGTTTGACGAAAAAAAAGATAATGGTTTTATTGCGTTAGATTCAACTATACTACCTGTTAATAAAAAAGGAATGTATCTGCAAAAAGAGCCAACCGAACAACTTATAAAAGCCTACAATGATTTTAAAAAAGTTCATCCAGATGTTCCTTTTATCATAGTAAGTGCAACGCGGAATTACACTTACCAAAACGGTATTTGGCAACGGAAATGGGATGCTTTATCAGCTAAAATAAATGATCCAGAAAAAATTGCTGAAGAAATTCTAAAATTTTCGTCAATGCCTGGCACATCAAGGCATCATTGGGGAACAGATATTGATATTACCAGCGTTTCATCAAAATATTTTAAGTATGATAAAAAAGGCATCATTTTATATAAATGGCTTCAAAAAAATCTGCCTAAATATGGATTTTGCCAAGCTTTTAATGAAGGACGCAAAGGAGGGTATCAACCTGAAGAATGGCACTGGTCATATAAACCTATTGCTAGCCAATATATTGACCAATACAAAAATATATTGAAAAGTGATCCAGAAGTTATTATGAGATCTTTAAATTTTATAGGGCGCGATAAAATCAAGCTGGAAAGCCTAGTTAAAGAGTATGTATTAACGGTGAATGCTGATTGTTATTAATATATTTTTATTATTAATGTTTTCTCCAATAAGGCAAGCATATTGTTACAATAAGGCCTCCACCATCACGATTAGTTGCTTGGATAGTACCGTTATGCATAATGACGGTCTTTCTGGCAATTGCTAGTCCTAGACCATAACCTTTACCTAATTGTGGAGACTGAATACGGACAAATGGTTCAAAAATACTTGATAACTTATTTTCTTCAACACCAGGACCTCGATCTTTAACTTCAATTTGTAAATACTTACCTGTTTCTTTTAGTGAAACTTCTACGGCTTGCTCAGCTTTTGAAAAGCGAATAGCATTTCGGATAATGTTTTCAACAGCACGACGTATTTGTTCTGAATTACCTTTAACAATTGGATGAGTAATAGATGATAAAGTAAAATGTACTTCAATTAACTGGTGATTAGCTTCATAATTAGCATCATTGATTACTACACTTATTAAGTCTTTTAAATCAAAATATTCATCAGTGCGATTATTCATTTCAGCACGAGAATAATTTAGAATTTCGCCAATTAACTGATCTAAACGTTCTGACTCTAACTCTATTCTAGCTAAAGATGTATCAATATTTTGTTTATTTTGTTGAGCAAGTCCAATTGCTAGTTGCAATCGAGCAAGCGGAGTTCTAAGTTCATGAGAAACATCATGAAGGAGAGACTGACGATCAGAAAGTAATATATTAAGTTGCTCAACCATCATATCAAAATCTTTACCTAATTCGCTAAGTTCGTCACGCCTAGGTTTTAGTTTATTGAATAATCTGACAGAAAGATCTCCCTGAGATACCTTGAAAAAACCTTGCCTTAATAACCTCATCGGTCTAGTTAAATTCCATGCTAGAAAGAGGCTAAAAACAAGTCCAACACATATGCCCATTAATACAATGGGCAATGGCATGTTGAACAATGCCTTTTTAACATGATCCTCTTTATCCTCTTTAAATGAAACAGAATAAAGAGTTCCGTCAGGAGCGACAGTCATGCGTTGATAAGCATATGTAGGTGTTTCTAATTCATCGGTTAAAATATTAACTTGATCATTCAATGGAGAAACTA
This sequence comes from Gilliamella sp. BG2, assembly GCF_046635645.1. NCBI lineage: Bacteria > Pseudomonadati > Pseudomonadota > Gammaproteobacteria > Orbales > Orbaceae > Gilliamella > Gilliamella sp. BG2. Next base: position 43,691 of record NZ_JBIDFF010000007.1, on the reverse strand, counting down.
ATTTTATTGACAGTAACGTTCTTTCTCGCTCAGGTAAATGTGCTATGAAATTAAGCGTTTCATCTTCACCAGCTACATGTAATAACTGGGCAATCATATCGACTTTCGTAGGCATATGATTGAGAAATCTTTGATTTTTATTTTCTACATAAATAGAAAATGCAATCCAAGTCAATTGGAAGGTAAGATAAAAGATTACCCCAAACGTGATAAGTATTTTCCAGAATAATCGATGATTCATGTCAAGCCTATTTGTTTGTTAACGAATACGGTAACCGACGGCTCTAATCGTCTCTATTGTCACATCATTTTGTGCAACTTGATGTAATTTTTGGCGAATATTGCTGATATGGACATCAACACTACGATCATAAAGTTCTCTTGCTCGACCAAGCCCAATTTCAGATAATTCTTCTTTAGTTACTACTCGCTCGCTATGTTTCACTAATAAAACTAATAAATTAAACTCGGTTGATGTCAAATCAATTACTTGTCCATTCCACGTACAAAGCCGTTGAGGTAGATCTAACATTAAACCATTAAAATGGTATTTTTTATCATCAACCATTTCGACCGAACGTTCATCAAAACGCCGTAAAACTGCACGTAATCTTGCTAATAATTCACGCGGATAACATGGTTTTGGAATGTAATCATCAGCACCTAATTCCAAACCCAAAACGCGATCAATATTATCACCCTTAGCAGTTAACATAATAACAGGCATATTACATTGTTGACGGATGCTTTTCAGGACATCAATACCATTAATATCTGGTAACATCACGTCTAAGATTGCTGCACGATATTTACCTGATAGCGCTTCATCAATACCATCTTTACCTAAATAAACACTTTTGATATTAAAACCTTCATTAGTCAAATATTCGCTAAGCATTTGTGATAATTCAATATCATCATCTATTAATAAAATATTTATCATAATCGCAATCGCCATTGTTATCTAATTATAGGTTTTTACATTATTGCAATAATAAAAAAAAAGTCAGGTTCTTTTACTAAAATATTACATATTTTAAACTATTCCTGATTATTTAATTCACTATTAAATAATGTAAAAAGGTTTAAGACATAACTATATGTATTAATATATTTTTTCACAATAACCACCATAACCATTATGCTACTTTCTAATGGTTATAAGTAGGTATTATTCAAATCTTAATTAAGATAGACTAAAATAGTCAGTTTACTTAACACTAAATGTTCCATCATTTAACATTACTAAAGTTAATATGGAGATAAAAAATAGAACAACAAGTAATCTGGCAACAATTAATTCAATTGGTAAAACATGATGTTTTACCTGCAGTTCGTTGTACAGAGCCCATATCTTTAGCTTTGGTTGCAGCTATTGCGATGCAACATAGTAGCAACAAACATTGAAAAAATTGATGCTTATGTTTCGCCTAATTTAATAAAAAATGGTAAGGTGGTAACTGTGCCAGGTACTGGTATGGTTGGATTACCTATTGCTGCTGCCATTGGCGCAATCGGTGGTTGGGTATTATGAGCCTATTGATATGGCTATTTGTAGTATGATTCGTGATTTATCTGGTATTATTTGTGATGGTGCTTCAAGCAGTTGCGTAATGAAAGTATCAACTTCAGTGTCTTCTGGATTTAAAGCAGTATTAATGGCATTAAGCCAAATTAGAGTGATAGATAAAGAAGGAAGGAATTGTTTTTTGATAGCGTGGAAACATCAATCAATAATCTTGGTACCATTGTAGTCAAAGCATGAATATTTGCTTTATGATAAAATATTAGGCTTTTAGCGATTTTAATATAAGCAATCAGCATATTTTTAAAAAAATTACTGGACAATGTTATTTTTTATGCGTAATATTTCGTCCTGATTCTATGGTGGCTATAGCTCAGTTGGTAGAGCCCTGGATTGTGATTCCAGTTGTCGTGGGTTCGAATCCCATTAGCCACCCCATTTTATTAAATAGAAAAGCTAACGGCGAGTAGCGCAGCTTGGTAGCGCAACTGGTTTGGGACCAGTGGGTCGGAGGTTCGAATCCTCTCTCGCCGACCATTTTTAAATAAAAAGCTCGTTCATTTAGTTGAGATTTTTTGTTTCAAAATAGACTATTTTTTCATCTGTTTGTTCCAATATGCACAGCGAAGTGATCCAACTAAGAAGAAAGTGTTGAGAACATATAACTTATTATAAATAAGTTGACTAATAATCCAATTATTTCAAAAAATAAAATACTGATTATTAATCATTGTGTTATGATAATTTGTTTTTCTGTTCGTTATTGTGGTTGTTTTGTCTTTTTAATATATAACGGCATGTTATTATATTCCTACCTACAAAAATTATTCTTATCTTACTTGTTTTATGGTGATATTTTGTTTTAATAGATAAAAATATCTCTTTATATAACCTCTATTTATTGGGAATAAATTATGAAAAATGTTGGTTTTGTCGGTTGGCGTGGAATGGTGGGCTCTGTGCTTATGCAACGTATGGTTGAAGAGCATGATTTTGATTATATCAATCCTGTTTTCTTTTCTACTTCTCAAGCTGGTCAAGCAGCTCCAACTTTTGGTGGAAAAACAGGTATATTACAAAGCGCAGATAATATTGATGCTTTAAAGGCATTAGATATTATTGTCACTTGCCAAGGTGGTGATTATACCTCAGAGATTTACGCAAAATTACGTGCAACAGGTTGGCAGGGCTATTGGATTGATGCAGCTTCAACGTTACGCATGGAAGATGATGCAATTATTGTTCTTGATCCTGTAAACAAAGCTAATATTCATGCTGCTTTAAATAGAGATATTAAAACTTTTGTAGGCGGTAACTGTACGGTTAGTTTGATGTTAATGTCATTAGGTGGGTTATTTGCTGAAAATCTTATAGATTGGGTTTCTGTTTCGACTTATCAAGCGGCATCTGGTGGTGGTGCTCGCCATATGCGTGAGCTATTAACTCAAATGGGCATGCTAAATGCCGAAGTAGCAAAAGAGCTACAAGATCCGCATTCCTCTATTTTGGATATTGAGCGTAAAGTGACACAAAAAATGCGTGATGGTAGTTTACCTACTGATAATTTCGGTGTGCCATTAGCAGGAAGTTTAATTCCTTGGATCGATAAGGCACTTGATAATGGCCAAAGTAAAGAGGAATGGAAAGGGCAAGCCGAAACCAATAAAATTTTGGGAACAAGTCAGATTATTCCTGTTGATGGACTTTGTGTTCGTATTGGAGCTTTGCGTTGTCATAGCCAAGCTTTTACCATTAAATTAAAAAAAGATATCAGCGTCCCTGAAATTAAAAAACTGCTTGCAGCTCATAATGATTGGGTAAAAGTCGTGCCGAATGATCGTGATCTTTCGATGCGTGAACTTACCCCAGCAGCAGTCACAGGCACTTTAACAACACCTGTTGGGCGCTTACGTAAATTGAATATGGGAAAAGATTACCTTTCTGCTTTTACTGTTGGTGACCAATTATTATGGGGGGCGGCTGAACCATTACGTAGAATGTTATGCATTTTGGCCTAATTAAAAATAAAATATAAAAAACCGATTTATCGGTTTTTTATAACAATAGATTATGGTTCTTTATCATTCAACAATGCCACTAATAGTGATCCATTAAATAAAGCTTGCTGCACTAATGCAAATGCGCCAATTGCTGAGCTATCGTTAAGGGAAGAACAAGTGATAGTCAGGTTTTTCCGTAATCCCTCTAAACTTTGAGCATTTAATGCACTATTAACAGCAGTTAATAGTATTTCGGGCGACTTGGTAAGTTCTCCTGCTAACACAATTCGTTGAGGGTTAAAGATGTTAACCATAATTGCAACTGCTCTACCAAGATTTTCACCTGCATCCTTAACTAACTTAATAGCTAGTTCATCGCCTTGATTAGCATACTGACAGATATGATATATATCACAGTTTTCTAATGTTAACTTTGATGCATAACCTTGCTCAATCATCTGTTTAGCTCGGTATTCAATTGCTTTATTTACAACTCGGTTTTCCAAGCAGCCGAAGTTACCACAATGGCAACGTTCACCTAATGTATCTACTTGAATGTGCCCAACTTCACAAGCGCTTTGATTGTGGTTTGTAAGCAACTGTTGATTAACGATAACACCAGAGCCTACCCCGCGATGTACACGGATTAAAATAGAATCATCGACATGTTGTGTTGAACCAAAATAACTTTCAGCTAATGCTAGACTTTGAATATCATTTCCTACAAAAATAGATACATTAAATTCCTTTTGCAGTATCTCGCCTAAAGCCCATTCTTCTACTTGAATATGTGGGGTGTATCGAACAATGCCATTAACTGAGTCAATCAAGCCAGGGAGTACAATAGATATTGCAACTAAGTGTTTTATTTTTTTGCTATTCAACTGAATAAATTCTTTAATTAATATAATTAGATAATCTTGAACTTGTTGTTGAGTAAAATTGGTAAGTGAGCATTTTTTTGACATAAGGCATTTAGCCCCTAAATCAAAAAGCTCTATTGTGACGTGAGATCGACTTAATTGTACGGCAATTGCTTGGTAATATTCAAACTTAGCTTCGATTGAAACTGCAGGCCGTCCCCCCGTTGATTGTTGTGCATCAACTTCTTTAATTAATTTTTTTTTAAGAAGTTGACGGGTTATTTTGGTAATGCTTGCAGGGGCTAATTGGCTGATTTCGGCCAATTGAATACGAGAAACAGGTGCTTGCTGAACAATCAAACGGTAAATCATTGCATAATTTAGCTGTTTGATTAATTCAGCGTTGCCAACTAAGTTCAGATAATTAAATTTCATATATTACTCAATATTTTTCATTAACTATCTGATATTCTAGCGACTCACTTCTCCATTAACAATAGTTTTAATTATTGTAAAGTCACGATTAAATACAACAAGGTTCGCAATTTTACCCTCACAAATACTACCAAGATCTTTATCCACACCGATTGCTTTGGCAGGATAAAGTGTTGCCATTCTTAATGCTTCATCTAATGCAATACCTACATATTCAACAGCATTTTTTACTGCATCAATCATAGTTAATGCTGAACCACCAAGTGTGCCATTTTCATCAATACAGCGGCCATCTTTATAATAAATGGTTTTGCCTGCAAATACGCCTGATTCTAAATTAGAACCTGCAAGTAACATTGCATCAGTAACTAAAATTAAATGATTTTGTTTTATTTTGTGACTATTGCGAATATTTGCCCAACTGACATGTTGACCATCAGCAATAATGCCTACATAAACTTCAGGTTCATCATAAATTGCGCCAACTACGCCAGGTTCGCGTCCAGAAATATAAGGCATGGCATTAAATAGGTGGGTACCTAAACGAATGCCATCGTTAAATCCACGACGACAATCATCGTAGTGACCATTCGAATGCCCAACAGATACATGAATACCTGCGTTAACCAATTGCTTAATGAAATGACTTTCAACTTTTTCTGGTGCTAAAGTTATAATTTTAATTACATCAGCATTTTTACATAGAAAATCAATCATTTTTTGTGATGGTTGGCGGATAATATTTTCGTCATGAATACCTTTCTTTTCAGGATTGATGTAAGGTCCTTCAAGGTGTAAACCTAGTGCTTGGTTAGGATGCAAGGTCAAATATTCACGCATCACTTCAACTGCCTTTATCATAAATTCATCAGTTGATGTAATTAATGTAGGCAAATAGCTAGTACAGCCAGAAATAAGATTTGTGGCCTGCATGGCTTCTAATGTTTCAACGCACAGTGCATCAAGCGTTTCATTAAATTGCACACCACCACAACCATTAACTTGGATATCAATAAATCCAGGTGCAACAAGTGCACCTTGTAAATTTTCAATTTTGATATCTGTAGGTAATTCGTTTTGTTTACAGACTTTTGTAATTTTATCTCCATCAATAATAACAGCGTGGCTATCAAGGATCTCATAACCTGTATAAAAACGGCAATTTGTTAATGCATACATTGAATTATCCTTTATAAAACGGTCACTTTAAGATTATCAGCTTCCATTTGTTTAAAATATTTTAGTGTTTTCACTTTAAGATCATCAGTACTTGGTTCATCACAAACAATAATTGATGCAGGATGCATTTGTAGTGCAGTGACAGTCCAAAGGTGATTAACAGACCCTTCAACACCAGCTTGTAATGCTAAACTTTTGTTATGACCACAAACTAATAAAATAACTTCCTGTGCATCCATTAAAGTTGCAACACCAATGGTTAACGCATGTTTTGGTACTTGATTCACATCATTATCAAAAAAGCGAGAATTAGCAATGCGTGTATCTTCAGTTAATGTTTTGATGCGTGTACGTGAACAAAGTGAAGATCCTGGTTCATTAAAAGCGATATGTCCATCTTGACCTACCCCCCCAACAAAAATATTAATTTTGCCGTAAGCTTTGATCTTGGCTTCATATTGACGGCACTCTTGATCAATATCTGGCGCATTACCATTTAAGATATGGATATTGTTTTTGTCAATATCAATATGATTGAAAAAATTTTCGTACATAAATGTGTGGTAGCTTTGTGGATGCTCTTCTGGAATACCAACATATTCATCCATATTAAAGGTTACAACATGTTTAAAGCTGACGTTACCTGCTTTATATTGTTTAATCAATTGTTGATACATAACTAATGGTGAACTACCTGTTGGCAGCCCCAATAAAAATGGACGATCTGCGGTAGGTTTAAACTCATTAATTTTATTAACAATGCGCTGTGCAACCCAGGCACCGACTTCTTGTGCATTTTCTAAGGGAATAAGTCTCATGTGCTGTTACCTCTTGTGATATAATTAAAAACTTTTTTCTTGAAATAAAATATGTTGTCTTTATTTTACTATATTAAACTAATTAATCAAAAAAAATGGTGATTTAAATCACAAAAAGAGAATAATTAATTTGCGAAGTAAAATAAATAATATAGAGTGGAATAATAATACTTAATTATCATCACTTAAAGATGTAAAATTTTATTACTTTTTATTATATACCCCTAATAACTATATGAGGTTAAACTTATGGGAATTTTAGCTTATATGCAACGTATCGGGCGTTCATTGATGGTACCTGTGGCAGTTCTACCAGCTGCTGCAATACTACTAGGAATTGGATATTGGATCGATCCTAATGGTTGGGGGCAAAATAGTATTGTAGCCGCTTTTTTAATTAAATCTGGCGGAGCAATTATTGATAATATGCCAATACTTTTTGCTATTGGTGTGGCTTATGGTATGTCTAAAGATAAAGATGGTGCAGCCGCACTTGCTGGGTTAGTTGGCTTTTTAGTGGTTACAACTTTACTGTCTCCTAGTTCGATTGCACTATTTAGTGGTATTGATACAAAAGCAGAAAATTGGTTAGAAAAAGTTCCTGCTGCATACCAAAAAATAAATAACCAATTTATTGGTATTCTCGTTGGTATTATTTCAGCTGAACTTTACAATCGTTTTAGTCAAGTGGAATTACATAAAGCATTAGCATTTTTTAGTGGTAAAAGGCTAGTGCCTATTATCGTATCGATAGTTATGTTATTGGTTTCTGCTGTTTTATATTTTATCTGGCCATCTATTTATGATGCATTAGTTGCTTTTGGTAAATATATTAAAGATTTAGGTTCAGTGGGTGCTGGTATTTATGGGTTCTTCAATCGTCTATTAATTCCTGTTGGTTTACATCATGCACTTAATTCTGTTTTTTGGTTTGACGTTGCAGGTATTAATGATATTCCAACTTTTTTAGGTGGACAAAAGTCAATTGATGATGGATTAGCTACAATTGGTATTACGGGTCGTTACCAAGCTGGATTCTTCCCAATTATGATGTTTGGCTTACCAGGAGCTGCGTTAGCTATGTATCATACAGCAAAAAAAGGTAATAAGGATAAAACAGCTTCAATTATGTTAGCCGCTTCATTTGCTGCATTCTTTACTGGCGTTACTGAACCATTAGAATTTGCGTTTATGTTTGTTGCGCCATTACTTTATGTTTTACATGCTATTTTAGCTGGTATTTCACTTTATATTGCCGCAGCGATGCAATGGATTGCAGGATTTGGTTTTAGTGCTGGCTTAGTTGATATGTTACTTTCTAGTCGTAATCCACTTGCTGTACATTGGTATATGCTTATACTTCAGGGTTTAGTGTTCTTTGTTGTTTATTATGTTGCATTCCGCTTTGTTATTGTGAAATTTAATCTTAAAACACCAGGTCGTGAAGATGAAGTGGAAACAACCCAAAGTGAAGCGGAAAAATCAACGCAAGGAAATACAGATACAACAAAACTTGCAGAACAATATTTAGCAGTTGTTGGAGGTAAAGAAAACCTAACCAATATTGATTCTTGTATTACACGTTTGCGTTTAGGAGTTAATGATTCGGAGCTTATTGATGAACAAGCTGCTAAAGCCCTTGGTGCAATGGCAGTAATAAAATTAGGTAAAACAGGGGTACAAATTGTGGTTGGTCAGCAAGCAGAAAAGATTGCAGATCAAATGAAAAAGTTAGTTTAGTTAATTAAAATAAGAGTTAAATCAAATTAAACCATAATCCACTCCTATTTAAGTATAATGAAAAAATAGAGTGGATTATTTATTTGATTTAATCATATACAAAATACTATTAGCTTATTTATAAATACTAGAATGTATTTATAAATAATCAGAAAAATCAGATAAAATAAATAAAACAAATAGTCTTATTGAACGATTTTTATTTAGGTATAATGCCTATTATTGCAGTGTAATATGTTGTATTTTAGTCTAGAATTAGAATCGAAAAATTACATCTTGAAGAGTTAATAATTGAGTTAATAACTGATTATTAATGACTTTACTAGGAATATTATGAGGTATTTGAATTAGATTTCTCGATTTGAGTGAAGATTCACATACGTACACATCATCAATATCATAAAGCTCAAGCATATTAAAAGTTGCAATATAATCACGCATTAAAATTTTATGGGGTTGTTGTTCTGGTAATAAATGGAATACACCATCATCAATAAAAAAAACAGAAATGTGGTTAATGACTGATATGGCCAATGCTATATCAAGAGCTTCTCGGCCTTTGGCATTTCCGTGAGGTGGTGAGCTAATAATAATTGCTAATTTTTTCATTTCAGTATCTTAAGTTAAAACTGAATAGTTCGATCTGTTGTTGCAATTGATTCACTTAGTTCTCCAAGGCCCGTTAAATGAAAATAATCCGCGAGATTATTTTTAATAACGCCACGCCTCTGAGCGGCAGCAACACAAACAGTTAAAGTTAAAGGGTATGTTTTTGCTAATTCCTGCCATGCAGAGATTAAATCAAATTCATCATTAGCGGGATCAGTATAACTGTTGCCATTATAAACACCATCAGCATAAAAAAAGATATTTTTAATGGTATGGGGAGTCTGTGACAGTAAAACTTGTGCAAATTGATATGCACAATAAGCAGATTGGGTCCCATAAGCAGGACCCATAACAACAAGAGTATAACTCAATGAATCAATCAAGTTAGTTAACTTGTTGTTCTTGATTTTGAGCTGGCTCTTGATTTTTATCATTTTTATCCCCATCAACGCCAAGCAATTCAACTTCAAAAATTAAAGTTGATGCAGGTTGGATTCCAGCTTTACCTTCTTGACCTGGAAGACTTTGGTCACCATAAGCTAAATCAGGTGGTACAACAAGTTTGATTTTTCCACCAATTCCGATCAACTGAATTCCTTCTGTCCAACCTTTGATAACAGCATTTAGTGGAAATGTTGCTGGTTCACCTCGATCATAAGAACTATCGAATTTACGTCCGTCAGTTAAAGTTCCTGTATAATGAACAATAACTGTATCTTGAGCTGTTGGATGACGATCAGAACCTTCTTGAATGATTTGATAAAGTAACCCTGATTTTGTTTGTTTTACTCCATCTTGTTTAGCAAATTCTGCACGGAATTTCTCACCAGATGCTGTATTTTCAGTTTTTTCTTTTTCAAAACGCTCTTTGCTTTCTTTTTGGATTCTTTTACCAAATTCATCTAAGATGGTTTTCACTTCATCTTTTGAAAGTTGAGAGGCATCTCGGAAAGTTTCATTAAAGCCACTGATTAAATATTCTTGGTCTGGTTTAATTTCATTTTGTTCTAAATTTGACTTCATGTATGTTGCAAATGATGAACCTAATGCATATGCTTCTTTTTGTGCATTAGTTGAAATTGTTACTTTATTTGATGAATTTTTCTCATCACAACCAGCTAATGTTAATACAATTACGCTGCTTACTAACGTCATTTTAATCAATGATTTCATTCTACTTCTCCAGATTATAAACTTTTTGGGTAATTATCTTAGTTATTATATCTGATTTGATATAAGATAATAAGGGTTTACAAATCATTTATTTTATAAATTTATAGTAATCCATTGATAATATATTAAGGAAAGCATCTTTTGCAATTTAAATCATCCTTGAGTGAAAGTGGTATCCTCAGTTATAATGTTAAAAATTTATAGTAATAATGTATAAGGATAGCTATTTTGACTACCGAACTTAATACCCTTGATGTTGAAGAAATCATCAGCCTGTTACCTCATCGTTATCCGTTTTTAATGGTTGATAGAGTTCTTAGTTACGAGAAAGGTAAAACACTAAAAGCGATAAAAAATGTTACCGTGAATGAGCCATTTTTTCAGGGGCACTTTCCAAATAAACCCATTTTCCCTGGTGTTTTGATTTTAGAAGCAATGGCTCAAGCGACTGGGATATTGGCTTTCAAAAGTATTGAAGAGCTATCACCAGGTCAACTTTATTATTTTGCTTCCATTGATAAAGCACGTTTTAAACGCCCTGTAGTACCAGGAGATCAGCTTATGCTCGATGTTGAATATATTAAAGAACGTCGTGGTATTGCATTATTCCATGGTGTTGCAACTGTCGATGGTAAGTTAGTTTGTGAAGCTGAAATGATGTGTGCCCGTAAATAATCGTTTTTTAGCATTTCCCCCAAAAACAGTATTAAGGAATAATTATGGCAATGGAGATACATCCAAGCTCAGTGATTGAAAAGGGAGCAAAAATTGGCGATAACGTCAGAATTGGTCCGTTTTGCTTTATTGGTGAGAATGTTGAAATTGGTGACGGTACTTTTTTAAAATCACACGTTGTTATCAATGGTCACACAAAAATTGGTAAAGATAACCAAATCTATCAATTTGTTTCGATTGGTGAGGTAAACCAAGATTTAAAATATCGTGGAGAGCCAACACGCACTGAAATTGGCGATCGTAATATGATTCGTGAAAGCGTAACTATTCACCGTGGCACTGTTCAAGGTGGTGAATTAACGCGAATTGGTAGTGATAATTTATTGATGATTAATGCACATGTTGCTCACGATTGTCATATTGGTGATCATTGTATTTTAGCAAATAATGCCACTTTAGGTGGGCATGTTCAATTAGATGATTATGTAATTATTGGCGGAATGACTGCCGTTCATCAATTTTGTGTGATCGGATCACATGTTATGGTTGGTGGTTGTTCAGGTGTTGCTCAGGATGTTCCACCTTATGTTATTGCCCAAGGTAATCATGCAACACCTCATGGCGTAAATTATGAAGGCTTAAAACGTAGAGGGTTTAGCAAAGATGCTTTGCAGGCGATTCGCAATAGTTATAAAATCCTTTATCGAAATGGCTTAACGTTTGAAGAGGCAAAAGTTGAAATTGAAACCATTGCCAAACAACACTCTGAAATCCAATTGTTTATTGACTTTTTTGCCCGTTCAACGCGTGGCATCATCCGTTAATGGCTAATGAAACACTAATCATTGCATTAGTCGCTGGAGAAGCCTCGGGCGATATTCTTGGCGCAGGATTGATTTGTGCGCTAAAAAATTACCATTCTAATATTGAATTTGTAGGTATAGCGGGTCCGAAAATGCAAGCCGAAGGCTGTAAAGCTTGGTACGAAATGGATGAATTATCGGTCATGGGAATTGTTGAAGTATTGGGGCGATTACGCCGTATTTTATCTATTCGCCGAGATATCACTAAACGCCTAGTTAAACTCAAGCCCGATATATTTATTGGTGTTGATGCTCCCGATTTTAATCTTTCCCTAGAAGGAAAATTAAAGCAAGCTGGCATTAAAACAATTCATTATGTTAGTCCATCTGTTTGGGCTTGGAAGCAAAAACGCGTTTTCAAAATTAAGCGTAATACTAATCTTATTTTAGCCTTTTTACCTTTTGAAAAAGTCTTTTATGATAAGTTTGATGTTCCTTGTCGCTTTATTGGGCATAAGATGGCGGATGATATTCCTTTAAATCCAGATCAAACAGCTATGCGTCAACAATTAGGTGTTCCCTTAAATAGCCTTTGTTTATCATTATTACCGGGTAGCCGTCATGCTGAAGTGACATTATTATCAGCACCTTTTTTAAAAGCAGCAAAGCTATTACGAGAGCGTTATCCTAATATACATATTCTAGTACCTTTAGTTAATGCTAAAAGACAAAAAGAATTTGAACAAATCAAAGCTCAAGTTGCACCAGAACTTAAAATACAGTTACTACATGGTCAAGCCCGTGAAGCGATGATTGCGAGTAATGCAGCAATCTTAGCATCGGGGACTGTGGCATTAGAATGTATGTTAGCTAAGTGCCCAATGGTAGTTGGGTACAAAATGAAAGCATTAACTTTTTGGTTAGCTAAAAAATTAATTAAAACGCCTTATGTGTCTTTACCTAATATTTTAGCCGGTAAAGAGATTGTACCTGAATTGTTGCAACAAGATTGCACACCAGAAAATATTGCCAACCGTATTATCCCTTTTTTAGAGGGAGATAATTCAGAACTAAAACAGACATTTTTATCTTTGCATAATCAAATTCGTTGTAATGCTGATGAACAAGCTGCTAAAGCTGTACTTGATGTATTAAAGGAGCCACATTGTTAGAGTTTACCTATCCAGATGTCACTTTAATTGCAGGTGTTGACGAAGTTGGGCGAGGTCCACTTTGTGGCGATGTTGTTACCGCTGCAGTTATTTTAGATCCTAACAAGCCCATTAAAGGCTTAACTGATTCTAAAAAACTAACCGAAAAAAAACGAGAACATCTATTTGATATTATCAAACAAGATGCTTTAGCTTGGAGTGTTGCAAGAGCATCTGTGGACGAAATTGATAAATTAAATATATTACATGCTTCCATGCTTGCTATGCAGCGAGCTGTATCTAAATTACCTATTAACCCCAATTTTGTATTAGTTGACGGTAATCGTTGCCCCGATTTTGGTATACAAACACAAGCTGTAGTTAAAGGCGATTTATTAGTGCCAGAAATCAGTGCTGCGTCTATTTTAGCTAAAGTTACACGCGATCGTGAAATGGTTGAGCTTGATAAATTATATCCACAGTATGGACTTGCTAAACACAAAGGTTATCCAACTAAAGCGCATTTAGCTGCAATAAAGGAACATGGTATTAATCATTTATACCGTAAAAGTTTTGGACCAGTTAAGAGTTTAACATTATTTTAATTCACGATTGTTTATCAACCGTTGTCAGCAATGGTGAGTTAAAAATAGAAACTGGTAAAATGACCATTTCTTGATAAGGAATTTTGTTTCCATAACATTTTTTCAATTTCTTCTTCACGGCAGACGATGAAAGATTAAAATCTTTGATAGTTTGTAATTGGCCAATTTTCAATTTAAGTGCCTTATCATAAATTATTTTCCAAACTACTTGTTTTTATTTAGCAATTTCGCTATTAGGGTCTGTTGAACTTTTGTATTCATATATTAATCAATAATACATTGGTAGCCACATAAGTATAAATGCCAGCAATAACATGCAGGCATAATTGCTTTCTAATTTATCATATCTTTTTGAAATTGAACGATACTGCTTAATTCAGTCAAACGCATTTTCAATTAAATGGCGATATTTATACAGATATCAATCCATGCTATTAACAGAAAGGTGGATTTTAGTTGAGTTTCCTCCATAGCTTTTTCCTATCTGTTCTTAATGCTGAGTTGCTGCATTTTCAGCTATGTTGATGCGCTCGTATAATAGAATCATCGAGGAAAGCCCATTCGAGATTAGCTATACTTAATAATTTTTTGATAATATATTAATATGCCTTTTCTAGACCATAAATTAAAACGTCTATAGACTGTATTCCATTAACCAAATATAGTTGATTAATCTCGCCAAGGAATACCCGTTCTCATTCGCAACAGTATTCCTTCAAATGTCATTATGCCATTTAAAAAATTACCATCAAAGATAAACCCCCATTCATTATTACTCGTTAATGGCTATCTTACTTATAAAATTGATACTAGAATAGCAACTAGATTTATTAATAACGATCAGCGATAATCTTAACCCAATCTTACTAATAATTAGTGTTGTTATGTTTACCATTTATCATTCAAATCAAGTCGATTTACTCAAAACATTATTGAGTGAATTGATGCGCAGGCAACCATTAGAGGATGTGTTTACACCTGATATAGTCATGGTGCAAAGTCAAGGCATGGCACAATGGTTGCAAATTGCGTTAGCGGATGAACTTGGTATCGTGGCTAATGTTGATTTTCTTTTTCCAACTCAGTTTATTTGGCAACTTTATCAAGTCTTGTTACCAGAGGCGCCAATTGAAAATAGCTTTAATGTTGAATCAATGAGTTGGCGTTTGTATTATTTGTTACCTCAAGTTATTAAACAACCTGAGTTTAGCGCACTTAAACATTATCTTGATATTGATAAGCAAGATAAAAAACGGTATCAGCTTGCAACGCGTATTGCACGATTATTTGACCAATATTTAGTTTACCGTCCAGATTGGCTAGCAAAATGGGAGGCAAACCAGACTGTTGCCGAATTGAATCATCATTCTGATGAAACGTGGCAAGCGGAGTTGTGGCGAAAACTAATATCAATTAGCCAACCTTATCATCGCGCTAATATTTATCAACAAATGCTTGAAATGTTATTAAATAATAACTTTGAACGTTCACGTTTAGATGCATTACCTAACCGTATTTTTATTTTTGGTATTACTTCTCTTCCTCCTATTTATCTTTCGCTACTTTCAGCACTTGGGCAACATATTGATGTCCATTTAATGTTTAATAATCCGTGTAAATGGTATTGGGGCGATATTGCTGAAAAACAGTTGTCAGATATATTAAATACACCCGATAAAATACCCAATCCTCTGTTAACCTCATGGGGAAAACTTGGGCGTGATAATCTATTTTTGTTACAAGAATTTAATAATAAGCAAGATATTGAAGCGTTTGCCGATCAGGATCGTTCTTGTCTATTACATGCTATTCAGCAAGATATTTTAGAACTGTATCAAACCGATTTTGATAATAAAACTTTTGCCGTAACAGATAAGTCGATTTCGTTTCATGCCTGCCATAGTGAACAACGTGAAGTTGAGGTATTGTATGACTACCTGCTATCGGTTTTTGATGCAGATCCTACGCTGGAGTTGCGCGATTGCATAGTTATGGTATCAGATATTGATAAGTATGTTCCTTATATTCGAGCCGTCTTTGGTAATGCTGTTGAAAAGCGCTATTTACCTTTTACTATTTCAGATCAAAAAGCACGAAATATCGATCCTATCGTTCAAGGCTTTTTTGCTATTTTAAATTTTCCAAATAGTCGATTTACAGCAGAAGAACTATTTAATTTACTTGAAATCCCTGCTATTGCCGAAAAATTCGCTATTAACGAATCTCAATTAACCTTGTTGCGAACTTGGATTGTTGAGTCAGGCATTCGTTTTGGACTTGAGAGTGCACATAGTTGGTTATTTGGGCTTGAGCGGTTATTACTCGGTTACACGATGAACAGTGAACAAGGCGGTTGGCAACAAATATTACCTTATGATGGTGCAACAGGTTTAGATGCCGAATTAATAGGCCAATTAGCCGAATTTATTAAAGTTGTAAGTAAGTGGTTTGCTATCTTAAATGAAGAAAAACCGCTAATTAATTGGCAACCTTGTTGCCTTGAATTAATCAATGACTTTTTTGTAAGTAATGTTCAACGTGAATCCATTTTATTGATGATCGAAGAAGAATGGCAAGAACTGATTAATAGTGGATTATCGGCTTGTTATACAGATAATATTTCTATCACTATTCTACATGATGCTATGCAATCACGCTTAGAGCAAAATCATTTAGCGCATCGTTTTTTAGTTGGTAAGATAAATTTTTGTACCATGATGCCAATGCGTTCTATTCCATTTAAAGTTGTTTGTTTACTTGGTATGAATGACGGCGATTATCCAAGAACGTCTCTTCCACTTGATTTTGATTTAATCGCACAACATCCAAGACGAGGGGATCGTAGCCGTCGCACAGATGATCGTTACCTTTTTTTAGAAGCAATTTTATCTGCGCAAAAACAGTTGTATATCAGTTATATTGGTCGCGATATGAAAGATAATAGTGAACGTTATCCTTCTATACTTGTTGATGAGTTTTGGGAATATATTGGCCAATATTATGGCAAGGCTAAAAATAATACAGATGGCACTACAAATAGCTTAGATTTTTTACGTGTAAACCATACACGCACACCGTTTAACCCCAAAAATTTTTTACAAGAACCCAAAAGCTATGCCGATGAGTGGTTACCTGCAGCATTGCAACAAGGTGAAAGTCAGTTATTTATTAGTGAAATACCAATTATTAGTGTAGATAATATTAATCTTGATGAATTAAAACGATTTTACCAGCACTCTATTAGGCTATTTTTACAAAAACGGTTTAATTTTTATATAAATTATATGGATGATACCTTACCAGATGCCGAAAACTTTAATCTTGATAGCTTAAAGCGCTATCAATTAAACTTACAGATTTTAAATGAATTAATTGCCAATAGATCGCAACAATCAGATGATTTCTATCAACGATTAGCGTTAACAGGTGACTTACCAGATGGTGCGTTTGGTGAAATTATTTATGATAATCAACTTGAATCACTGCAACCTTTGGCCAATAAAGTTGACCAAGAACGTTTAGTTATGACAACGCAAGAAGTTAATTTAACCATTTCATCTAATGATCAACATTACCAATTACAAGGTTGGTTAACTCACATTCAAGACGATGGTATATTGACATGGCGACCGTCAAAGCTTTCGATTCGCGATGGTATTTCGTTGTGGATTGATCATTTGATTTATTGCATTTTAAATCCTAATAAAATTGATAGTCAAAGTCGTATGTATGGTCGGGACGATAATGAATGGCGATTTTCACATTTAAATGCAGATCTGTCCTTAACTATATTAACTAATTTAGTTGAAGGCTATTTGCAGGGGATCAATGAACCATTATTAATGCCATTAAAAAGTTCGTGGAGTTGGTTAATTACAGCTTATGATAAAAAAACAGGTCAGATTATCGCTAGTGAAAGAGCTATCAATCAACTTTTAAATTCATGGCAAGGCGGATTTAACCAATCCGCCGAGTGTGACAGTTATTATACTCGTCTTTATCCTGAGTTAACCGATACACTGATTGAACAAATTATATTTACTGCTGAGCGATTTTTATTGCCAATTTTATTACATCAAAAAGCAGTAAACTAGGAGGCATAATGTTTATTGACACGCATTGCCATTTTAATTTTCCACTGTTTACACAGCATATTGCTGAGTCGATACAACAAATTCAACAAGCGAATATTACAGGATTAATTATCCCTGCTGTTTCTGCTTCACACTTTAATACAATATTACAGCTTTCTGAAACTTACGATGAAATTTATGCAGCATTAGGCTTACATCCGATTTATCAACATACTCAAGCTGATCTACAGCAATTAATAAGTATACTAAAAACTAAATCCCAAAAACTTGTCGCCATTGGTGAAATTGGCTTAGATAGACACGATCTAACCATCGATTGGCAAGAGCAACTTGCTGTTTTTAGGGAACAATTATCGCTTGCTAAACAGTTTGATTTACCTGTTTTGATTCACTCTCGTAAAACGCATGATATCATGTATCATGAACTACACCGAGCCAATTTACCTTGTCGTGGCGTCATACATGGATTTTCAGGTAGCTATCAACAAGCAATGCAATTTGTTAAACTCGGTTATTATATTGGTGTGGGTGGCATAATTAGTTATGAACGTGCTAATAAAACTCGCAATACAATTGCTCAATTACCGCTTGAAAGCCTAGTGCTTGAAACAGATGCCCCCGACATGCCATTAAGTGGGCGTCAAGGTCAAGCAAATCGCCCTGAATATATCACTGAGGTTTTTAAAATATTGACACAATTACGCACTGAATCACCAGAACACATACTTAACACAATTTTAACAAATACCTTGACGCTATTTAGTGGAATCAATAGAATAAAAATCTAACAAGCAACTAAAATAAATTTACTATTATTATGAAGTTATTTTAGTAAACCAACGACAGTAGGTTTATATGGCTAGACAATTGAATCAACTATTTGCTCAATCTATTTCCTCCCTCACCCGATTATTTCCTTTGTGGGCAGTTTTGTGTGCGGTTATGGCCTATTTTTCTCCTGATACTTTTACACCTATACGTCCCTATACATCACAATTACTCATGTTTGTGATGTTCACCATGGGAGTTACATTAAGTATTGATGATTTTAGACGTGTAGTCACCAAACCTAAAGCGGTGGTTATTTGTACTTTGTTACATTACATTGTTATGCCGTTAACTGCTCTAATTTTATCAAAACTGTTTACAATGAGACCAGAACTATTGGTTGGCATGGTGTTAGTTGGAAGCGTAGCTAGCGGAACAGCATCAAATGTGATGATTTATCTTGCCAAAGGTGATGTTGCATTGTCTGTTACAATTTCATCTGTTTCGACACTTGTGGGGGTAGTTATAACACCACTGATAACACTACTATTAGTTGGAACAACAGTTGAAGTCCCTGTTTGGGGAATGCTTGTACATATTGTACAGATTGTACTAATACCGATTATATTAGGATTAATTGTTCACCATTTCTTAAATGCTATTGTTAAAAAATGTGAGCAATTTTTACCACTTTTATCAATGATTTGTATTTTATTAATTATTTGTATTGTAGTAGCAGGTAGCCATACTCAAATTGGCCAAGTGGGGGGCACTGTTATTTTTGCAGTTGTGATTCATAATGCGTTAGGATTGCTTGGTGGTTACTGGGGAGGACGTTTATTTGGATTTGATGAATCAACCTGCAGAACCATGTCACTTGAAGTAGGAATGCAAAACTCTGCCCTTGCAGCTACTTTAGGCACCACCTACTTTTCGGCTTTATCGGCTCTGCCTGCTGCAGTATTTTCTGTTTGGCACAATATTTCAGGTTCATTACTGGCTGGCTATTGGCAAGGTAAACCAGTAAAGAATAAGAAAAAATCCAATCATTAACAAATAATATTGTAAAATAGCATTCATCAGCTCTCTTTCTTAATCAACTCTAAGTAAGAGAGCTTAATTTTCTGAGCTTATATCCAACCGCTCCACTAGCATTTAAATTAATTTTAGGCCAAATTAAAATGAATAGCGAATTACAGTTACCACCGTTTGTCTATCGTATATTACCGTGGATTGCGGCGTTTGCATTCTTTATGCAATCACTTGATACCTCGATATTAAATACAGCCCTCCCCACTATGGCTAACGACCTCAATGAGTCTCCATTAAATATGCAATCAGCCGTGATAAGTTATGCTTTGACCCTTGCATTATTTATTCCTGTTAGTGGTTTTTTATCAGATAAATTTGGCACTAGAAATATTTTTGTCATGGCCGTTTCACTATTCACACTGGGTTCATTACTTTGCGCTTTATCTAATTCATTATTTTTTTTAGATATATCACGAGTAATCCAAGGCATTGGTGGCTCCATGATGGTGCCTATATCACGTTTAGTATTGATAAAATCTTTTAAGCGTAGTGATTTTTTAGCTGCGTTAAATACAGCCACGATTCCTGGATTAATTGGTCCCGTTTTAGGACCAGTATTGGGAGGATATCTAGTTGATATGGTAAGTTGGCACTGGGTGTTTTTTATTAATTTACCCATTGGTATTTTAGGTATAATAATTAGTTGGAAATACATGCCTAACTTAAAAGGCCAACACATGCCTTTTGATCTATTAGGCTTTATATTTATTGTTATTAGCTTTATTAGCGCCACTTTGAGTGTAGAGATTTTAAACCAAAATCAGACATATTATTGTCCATTACTACTTGCGACAATTAGTCTACTTTTTTTATTTATTTATCGTGAATATGCAAAAAAGAAACAAACTCCATTATTCCCACTATCGCTATTTAAAATCCGTACGTTCAAAATAGGAATTATCGGAAATTTAATTTGCCGATTAGGTATATCAGGAGTGCCTTTTCTTATTCCACTATTATTACAAGTGGGATTTGGTTATTCAGCTATTTTTGCCGGCATTATGTTGATGCCAATGGCCATTGCTTCAATTTGTACTCGAATCTTTATTCCACGTATTTTAGCACGTTTAGGTTACCGTTTCGTACTAGTTACTAATACAATTTTAGCTGGCATAATGATTATTTTAATGTCCGTATTAAATTTATCGACACCACTTATTCTTATCAGTTTATTGCTATTTTGTATCGGTGGAATCAACTCCATGCAATACACGTCCATGAATAGCATAACCTTAGCTAATCTAGAAAACGACAATACAAGTAGTGGCAATAGCTTAATGGCAGTAAATCAACAATTAGCAATTAGTTTTGGTACCGGATTGGGTGCTGTTTTATTACGCTTAATTAGCACCACAACAAGTACTATTCACTCATTTCAGTTAACATTTGTTATACTTGGTATGATTACCGTTTTATCAAGCATTATTTTTGCACAATTAAAAAAAGAAGACGGACAAAATCTAACCAATCATCAGCAAGAAATAAGGAGATAAATCTATGTTCCAGTACCAAATCATCCCAGTTACAGCTTTCCAAGAAAATTGTAGCATCATTTGGTGCGATCAAACCATGGAAGGTGCATTTATTGATCCCGGAGGTGAACCCGAACTGCTTATAAAAGCGGTTGAAAAGCTAGGCGTTAATATTAAGCAGATTTTATTAACCCATGGACATTTGGATCATGTCGGTGCTGCAACTATATTGGCTAAACATTATGATGTGAAGATTATTGGACCAAGCCAAGAAGATGAATTTCTATTAACAAGTTTACCACAACAAAGTACACAATTCGGTTTTCCTTATACTGATAGCTTTTTGCCTGATCGTTGGTTAAAAGAAGGTGAGCAGATTCAAGTTGGTAATATTAGCCTTGATGTACTTTTTTGCCCGGGTCACACTCCGGGACATATTGTTTTTATTAACCATTTGGATAAGCTGGCTTTTGTCGGCGATGTATTATTTAAAAGTAGTATAGGAAGAACTGATTTTCCACGAGGCAACCATGCCGATTTAATTTCATCAATCACTAATAAATTATTACCACTTGGGGATGACTTTATTTTTGTACCAGGCCACGGACCTATGTCTAGTTTTGGTCATGAACGAGTTAGTAATCCTTACTTAGTTTAAGTAACAAATTATTTTAATTATCACACTCTTTATTTTAGAGTGTGATAAAAATATCCTATACTCCACTCCAATGTAAACAAATTAAAAACAAAAAAGTTTACAACAATAATAATTGCGCTATTATAGTTCTACTATTTATATAAAAGGTAGAAAATAATGAAACTTCAACCGACTTCGTATTATCCAACATTTATCACTACACTTGTAAATTTATCTTCTTGGCAACGTAAATTATTAACCACAACAAGTGCAGCATTACTTTTAGGATTAGCCGCTAACATTAGTATTCCAACTTACCCTGTTCCATTTACATTACAATCATTGGCTGTATTGTTAATTGGTGCTTTTTTAGGTCGTAAACTAGGTGCATTAGCAATAATCCAATACCTTATTTTAGGTGCAATTGGGTTACCGCTATTTGCCAATGGTAGTGGTGGAATTATGGCGTTAGCATCACCATCTTCAGGTTACTTATATGGCTATGTATTTAGTGCCTATTTAGCAGGGTTTGCAGCAGAAAGAGGTTATGATCGTCACTTTATTTTAGGTTTAATTGCATTCGCTTGTGCGCATCAATTGTTATTTGTATTTGGCGTTGTCTATTTAATGGGCTATTTACACATCACGCTAATTGATGCTTTAAAAGTGGGTTATCTGCCATTTGTTGGGGTGGATGCGCTTAAATTTATTATTGCAACTTGTGTAATGTTTTCGCTATGGCGCTATCGTGCAAAAAAACAATAATATCCAATGTGGAGATATAATCTTCCAAAGCCTAAAAAAAAATAATGCTTTTAATGGCGCTGTAAGCCTTTCAGGTGCATTGTCAAAGATAGATGAAAGAACCAAAAGTATTAATCATGTTGGTTTATATATTGGAAATAATACCGTTATTGAAGCAACGCAAAACTATGGCGTGATTGAACAATCGTTTACTAATTTTATTTGTGCAGCTAAGCACAATATCATTGGTAGAATCCATGATTTAGTTGTTATTCAAAATGCATTAAGACGGGTAAAGAAATGCTTGGGTTCACCTTACAATCACAGCTTTCATCCCAATGCAGATGGGTTTTATTGCAGTGAACTAATTACTTATGCCTTTAAAACTGAGCAAGGTAATGATTATTTCGCATTATATCCAATGAATTTTAAAGATTTAGCGACAAATGAGATTTTATCTTATTGGGTTGATTATTATCGCGATCTAAATCAGATTATTCCACAACATGAACTAGGATCGCACCCACAGCAATTACTTAGACAACGCCATTTATTCAAGACAATCCTAACACTTGAATGATAATAAAAGGAGGAAATTTTACACAAAAAAACATTTAAAATAATTTAACTATTGACATAGCGCCATTAAATCTATAATATGCGCGCTACATTTCGGTTCCTCCATAGTTCAGTCGGTAGAACGGCGGACTGTTAATCCGTATGTCACAGGTTCAAGTCCTGTTGGAGGAGCCAATATACCAAATATAATAAATTATATAGATGCTCCAAGTACTTTTTACAAAAATTTTTATTCTATTAATATCAGAAGTTCATACTGTATTTGTAAACGAATTCAACACCGAAGTATAACAGAATAAAAACTAGCTATAGTTTTATCAAGCTTAAACAATTCTAAAGATTTTGTTAGATATATATTTAATTCATATAGTTAACGTATTATCTATATCTAACGTGGACTTTTGCGTATATATTTAAGACTCGCTTTGCCATCAGGCATAAAATAAGTCCCATACTTAACTAGTCCACCTTCTTTAAAATGACAAATAAGTTCATAACCAAGCACCATTGAATCACTGCTTTCTTCTGCAATATTAACCTTAATTGATGCAAGTCTTGGTTCATAAAGAAGCAGTGTTTTCTCAATGGCTCTCATTAAAACATAAGCCGATGACGGTAAAGCTTGAAAGATCGTTGACATATCGGGTAATCCATAATCTGGCATGTGTTTTACAGTACCTGCTCGGCTATTTAAAATACGTTCAATATTATCCATTACACTGATAATTGTCTGTTCATTTTCACTTACATCTTCAAGGGCTATGCCTGATTCAAAATAACCATAAAGCTGGTCATATAATGAAGCACTCATTTATTTTTCTTCCACCAATTTTATTGTGTATTGACTTGCGATTATTTGACGTGGTTGAGTAATATTTAAGTCTCCACGTTTTAACACTAGTCGCCAGCTATTATCTTTTAAATCTGGTTCTTTATAAAGCGCAGCAATACCTACCGCCTTAGCCTTTTTATCAAATGAAACATCAATAGAAATAGCGGTATCTGGCTTTAATACTATTTCTTTACTTTCAATTAATGAATCTTTTAGTTCATCACTATCTTGATCAACTAACTCTTGATAAGCAACAGAATTAAAAACGTCAGCTTCTTTTAATTGATAAATTCGAATTACAACTGGCGAGGATCTTCCTTCGTCATCTATATTTAACTCAGCTCTTGCTATAATATCTAGATGTAAAGTTCTTACATCCCATTTAAAAATAGAGTTGCTCAAATCAGTTGCTTTTTCTGAGACACTTTGCGCAATACCGCATCCTGTTAGACACATAGTTAATAAGATAGTAATGAATATATTAATTATTTTCATATTTATTTCCTTTCTTTATATTATGCTGCATAACTAATGCCGTAATAGCAGCCTAAATTTACAGCGACTTCATCTTGAAGAGATTCACCATCTACTGTTTTTTTAGTAAATGATGCAGTTTGCCCTAATCGGCTATTTTTAGATGCCAATTGACTACGAGGTAAAAATTGGCGCTGAATATAGAGCGTCATTTTGGCATCCACTTGATATCCCAGATAAGCGCGTAATAGAGCCAATAAGTCATAGTATAATTGCCCACCAGGTAGTAAATCTGCAATCTGGCTTTCATGTTGTGGAGTAATTGCAATATGGACGGTTTGATTACATTCTCTAAAGCGAGATCCTAATATAGCACCACCATCTAAAGCAGCTTGTTCATGCCGTTTTCCCCCCAACTGTGCGGGGTTATCAATGGATTGCCAAACAGGATGAAACTCACTTACAACAACTTTTGCATCATTGACTAACACTCGCACTAACCCAACTATACCTTCGGCTGTACGTGTTTTTTGTGTAATTAAACCTAATAATGCTAAAAAACGAGATAGTGGTGTACCAATTTGTTTACTCGTTCCTTCAATACCAAATCCCGTTAATCCAAGTAAACATAGTGATATCGGATCTTTTCCGCCATCTAAAAAGCTTGCCGGATAATGATATTTCAACCAAATCCGATAAAATTGGGTTATTATTCGATGGTTAAATATATCTAAAAAGTCGGTCATGGTTTGATAGTTTTCTTCACGGCGAATAATATTATCAAGTAAGCCGAGTGGTAATGCAGCATCAACACCATACAACCCTAAAAATCGAGTTCTAACTGTAGTTGGCCGATTAATATAAGGCGCTCTCTCTATATATTTCAATTCACTTGCCGGAAAAGACATATCGATAGATGGAGCAAAACGTAAAGGATCCGCTGTTGGGGTTTCGTGTTTACCCAACACAGGACCATCTGCATAAATTTGTTCAATTAACTGACAAAAACGATAAAAATTCATTTTTGGCAGGTTCTTTTCAAGAGCCTGCATTAAAGGACTGCTTTCGATGCTTTGCTGTGATTCCATACAATTTTATTTCCTGTTGGTAAAACTATAATCGCTAATTGCGTAAATAAGTTAACATCGGCATATAATGCAAAAAATTGGTGTAACAACTCACCAAAAAGCATCACATCACCATCACCTGTAAATTGGTAACTGTTAATTGTCACCTCAATTTCTATACCGCGTTGCAACATCCCTTTTTCAATACGTTTGATCATTCGATGAGAAACCTCTACTATTCCCTCTAAACGGCGGCGATTTAATTCGTTATCAGTCCAATCATATAAAGCAAGTGTTCCACGCAACACTTCCGCATTCATTAATGACAGATAATTAGGTGCTAAATGCGATAGCACCCGCCAATAAAAACGATCTTCTGTTGGTGGATAACAAGGTAACGTTGGAGAGCATAAATTTCTCACTTTTGCGATAAAATTTTGCGAATGACACAGCTCATGAATTCGAGCATTGCGTAATGCTTTACGAGGTAACATGCCATTAGTACCAGTGATGCGTAATGATAAAGTTTCTGGCTCAAGCTCATCCTCTTTATCCCAAATCTTACCGCCCAAAATCAACCAAGTATCATGTAAACCCGATGCACCTTTACGAACTCGAGTATGATAATACCTTTCTGGAGCATCATGCCGTAACATACCACCTCGATGTTTAAAGCTCGTAAAAGGGACATAGTGGTAACGTCCATTACGAGTGATAGACTCGACATGCTCAACAGAATGAACCTCTACATGTCCACTTTGACGCAATAATGGACGAAGCAAATATTCACTTTCTAATTGATTAACAACAATAGGATCAGCTTCCATATCGAATAAATTAATGGCTGGTACACAATGCAAACGAATATTGCTATGGTCAAAAGGCATATCACTTGGCCAAGTTTGGTTAAGCAATAGTTCGATATCAATGTAATCACATTGTTCTGGAATAGCATGTTTCTCTAACCCATGCAAATCAACAAACATAAATTTTTCACGAAATGCAAAATACTCTAATAATAGTTGATACCCAGCAAAAGCATTATCAGGTTTTAGCCACAAACGCTCATCGTCACCAAAACCGACTGGGGTTATTTTACCTTGCAAATTTATGCGTTTTTCAGGTTGGGTTGCATAACGCAAGTATATTGAAGCTACCTGCTGTGTTAACGCATAATATAACGCTGATGCAATCGGTCCATCTGCATTTAAATATAATCGTAGTTGGGACAAGTCAAGTAGTTTAAGATCAGCTAACTCACCAAAACGGAGACGAAGAGTAATCATGCTTCGACCATCATAATTGATACCTATTTTTGCTTGACTGATTTTTATTGGTTGTAGCGTCACAGCTTGTGTCGTACGATATGGGCACTGTGTACCTGCCTGACCAAGTGGTTCTGTCTGTACTTGTAATCCTTTGGGAATCACTTCTGGGCAAGATAATGTCATATAATTTGGCGTTAATTCAATAATAGACAATGACGGAATTAACCGCAAATAGTGTGGCCAAAGTAGGCTTACTAAACTTTCAGTAAGTTCAGGTAAATCATCATCAATTTTTTGGCGTAGCCGCCCAGTTAGAAAAGCAAAGCCTTCAAATAATCGCTCCACATAAGGATCACGATCACCAACGCGATCTAAATTCAGTTGACTTGCTCTATCAGGATGAATTTTCGAAAATTCTTTTCCTGCATCTCGCAAGTAACGCATTTCTGATTCATAATAACGTAAAATTAAATCATCCATCGTTTATCTCTTTATTTTTTATATTATTTAGTCAGATTATTTTTTATCGTTGATAAAATTACATCACACTTAATGCCCTTGCTGGATCTAGATGAATTAGCTCTTGTTGTAATAACTCAACTAACTCTAACAAATGTGGCTTGATTATCTCTTTAGATTTCGTTTTTTGCTTGATTAATCGCAATAAACATCGCTTAACCTCAAACACCAATTCTTGCTCCCACTGTAATAATGTCAAGGATTGTTGTTGATTATTCAAACCAATAAATAGCTTTAATGCAATATCTTGCTTGCCAAGTTGCTCAGCAACTCTTGCCTGTGTATATTGCAATAAAAAGCGTTGTTTAGGGGAACGTAGCAATGGCAAGTTTTGTAGCCAATAAAACGCTTTTTCTAAACTTTCGGCATGAGCTAGTTCTAAAGCTTGTTTTTCAATTTCATTCCAATCATCAGCAGCAGATACTGCAATGGGTTGCATACTGTCACCTTCATCTAAATGATGAATACGAGCATTATTTGCAATCCAATCTAATGTTTCATCATCAGCAAATGGCATACCATTTTCAAAAAAGAGGTGCTCAACACCATTTAACCGCTCTAACATCAACCCAATATCGGTTAAATAAATATCCGCCCATGATTGATAAGGCTGTCCCATTTTTTGTAACGACATTACCGTTGCCCGTTGCAAATCTAACCAAAAATGATTAGCGCTTTCCATAAAAGCAGCTTCAACACGTTCAAAAAGCTCTGACCATTGTTGTTGAAGGATTAAACGGCTAATATGCTGTTTAAGCTCTGTTCTTGGGGCTGGTAACCGTGTTTTTCCCCGATGATCAGCTGGAGGTAAATCAATAATCGTATCCCATCTTAGCACCCTTAAAAAGCGACCAGCGGCAAGATAACCATCAGGCTTTTCACGCAAAAAAGTCGCCATTTTACGGGCCAGATCGAGCAAATCACGTTGAGAACCAATCTTCATTCCAGTTATATTTTTAGGCGAATCTAATTGTGAAGAAGGTTCTGGGGTTACTGGAGTGGCTTGTGCAAAATTGGCGGTTTTAGCTGGTTGACTTATACCACTATTAAAAAAGTGAACTAATGCTGATAAATCGGGCGAATCAATAGGTTGATTAGGATCATCACTAACAAAAAGTTTTTGGCAACTATGATCAATTTGATTTAACGCAACAATAATACGCGTCAAGCAAAGTTCAGGTATAGGGCGTAATTGAGTAAGTTGATCAACAAATTTTGCATTAGCAAGCCATTCTACCGCATTTTTACGAATATTATGCCGTGATGGGTAAATTGATGAACCAAATTTATTCAGTAACCCAGCTAACAGCTCAACGCCATCAGCAAAGCCATCCGCACCATCTACATATAAGCGTGCCAAACAATAATAAGTTGCAACACGAATATCTTTACTATTTTGTTTTAATATCGTTTCACTTTCAGTAATAATCAGTGGGTAATTAACCCCAGACAATTTTGCGATCTCTTCTTTAATTTCTTGGAATGTGTCGTGATAGGTTAAATCCTCTCCTGTAGGCTTGTCTGGTGTAATGGGTTGCAACCAGTCATTCCAACGTTGGTTTAACTCCCTTGTCATAGATTGACTAGGGGTTTGTTGCCCTAAAAAACGGCTTAATAATTGGCTAAACATAATAATAATCCAATATTTTAATTAATTGTTATTCAAATACCGTTTTCGGTAAAGTAAAATTACGTAACTTCAATAATGTTAATGGACCACCCCCTAACTGAGTACGTAAAATAAATCTTAATTTACGTTGATCTGGCGCTTTCCAAACAATTTCATAACGGCTTGAATCCAACGGTTTGACAGAAGCTGAACCAAGTAAACGGATCCACGCCCAATCACCACTATAGTATTTATAAAGCCGTAATCCTGACGTATCACTACTCCAGCTTAGCTGTGAATAAGGTGAGTATCCATCGCCTGGCCAATTAAAGCGTTTCCAAGTAGGAGACTGATTAAAATACTCCAGCTTTTGCTTATTAACCACCAATTCTGTCCGAGTAATTTTGCTACCACTACGAGGCATGATATCAAATGATAAAGCGACATCCCCTGTTGTGAGCAGTTCTGCTGATAATTCATTAAATAATTTTAGCGCATCAAGAAACTTAGGTGAAAAATTAAGACCTTGAGCATTGACTGAATTGATAACCCAACTTCCACCTTTCTTTTCCAATACTCCATTTAGCTCACTGGTGATAAAACTATCAATAATTCCTGTATCGGCACGTAAAAAACGGGCTAGCTCAGCCAATGATGCTTCGTTGTCAGTATTTTTAAAAGGATAGCGACCAGCAAAAGATTTTTCCCATTGACTAACAATGTAATTTTGCCAAACCTCATTAAAACTATTGGCCGCTGGCGCTAACACCACTTGCCATGATTGTTCTAGCGGTCGTTTAAATAAGCTATAACCAAATCCAGACCACTCTTCACCTAAATTAGCGGCAATTAAGTTTCCATAATCTCGCGTTTCGGTTAAATCAATCGAAGTACCTTTAAAAACACTTTTCGCTAATCCTTGCATCATCGCTTGGGGATCAGCACTATTGGCTATATTTTGTAATTTTAAACGAACTTGAGTAATGCGTAACAAATAGGTCTGCAAAGAAAGTCCATTCGTATTGTTATTATTAAGTAAACTGGTAACAGGTAAAAATGTTGCTGTTAATGGTCCAGAGGCCTCGTTATTTATCGGCAACCCTGTCTTTGATTTATTTCCAATCAACTCTTGGGCAGAACGAATTAAATTATCGGATAAACCATCACCTGAATAAGCGACTTCAGACTGATACTTAACCACGTTGATTAAAGCAATTAAAGGAGACTGGCGAGTATCAGCCAGTAATGTCAGTTGCTCAATAACATCTGAAACATTATTAGATGAATGCCACTGAATTGTATTTAAAAAGTTTAACCATGCAGCACCATATTCACTAAAATAACGGTCGGTTAGTTGTTTTTTTAACGTATCAGGGGAAATTGAAGCCGTTAAATCATTTTCTCCATCACTCAATACCCAATCAATTTGTTCTTTTCGATATTTTGCCACCTCAGCAATTTCATCTTTAATAGTATTATCCCAAGCTTTGCGAGTATAAACGCCAGGAATCTCGGTATCCGTTGAAAACAGCATTTGACTGTCTAACCCTTCCAGTAACTGATTCAAATTTTGATTTGCATAATGCTGGCTAGCTCGTTGAATCATCTCTTGATAAAGCGTATTAACAGCATTTTGTACACCAATTTTATTAATTAAAATTTGTCTAACGTCTTTAACTAAACGAGTATCATTACTTTGTGCCCAATCAGGATGTAAATTAAGCATCTGTCCCCAAAAACGAACCAAATCAGGCATAAGTCGTTGCCAATCTCCATCGCTCACACCTTCTGGCGCTCGCCATTTAGTTGTAGCAAACTGGCTTAAATAAAGCCCATCACTCTTATCTGGGTGTCCCATCATTAAATAAGCTTTTAATACATCATATGCAGAATCGACTAATTTTTCCCGACGAGAATCGCCTGGTGGTAATTCAGTCAATAAGTTCAAATAATCGGTCATGATATTATGAAATGGCGTAGCAATATTACGTGAATTTGTTGCACGATAGGTAAGCCACATTCTTTTAAGTACCTCATCATTATGATTTAAGCCAAACCGATTAAATAAAGGTGCACCATGTTGTTGACGATAAAGTAACTGCTCTAAATGCTGTTGTAACTGATGTTGTATTTGTAACCGTGAAGTATAATCTTGTTTAATGGAATCATCGGCTAGCTTAACAAGTTCAAAACTATCATCAATAAGCGATGCATTTCGAAAATACGAAGTACACAGCGCTATACACATTACGCCCATAAGTGAAAGTAGTGCATAACAAGACCAAATATCCCATTGGATCCCCATGCGTCGCCCCATTTGCGAATTAGCATCATCTCGAATTGATTGCCATGTCGGAGTTATGGCTAAAGAATGCTCAAAAATAGGCATATTTTCATCATTTGACTTTGATTGAGGAGGAGCAAAAAATAGTCCTCGAACATGAGGAGAATAAGGAAAAGCAATTAGAGAGGTTAAATAACGTCTAATATTCGTGATATCGCGCTTAACTAAATTCTGACTTAATTTGAGCAAAAACGAATAACAAGTATTATCTTTAAGCTGTCTTACGCCACGTTGACTACACTCTTTTGCTAATTGATTAAGAGATACAACAACCGATTCCATGTCATCTTGTTTTAACTCAGTGAAAAGCACTCCAACACTCTGCTCTATCCGTCCTGTTTGTGACCATTCACTCGACTGCCCTGCAACTAAATAAAGTGGTGCAGACCATTTTAAAACTTTATTACGAGCTTGTAGCTTTAATACTGCCTTTTCAAGTAATAATTGTTGTTGGCGGTTATCATCAAGATAATGCTTAGGTACAACCCAAATAACTGCATCAAGCGGTTTGCTAAAAAATGGTAAAATACGCGAGAAGTATTTTTTTAAGGTTTCTAACCATTGTGTATTTGGCTCATCTTGAATATCGCCACCGTACACCATGAGCGTATTATCAGACAATTGCCATTGATCTTGTGACAAATTAGGTAACAAATGCTCAACGTCAGAGTGATGCCCCAAAACTAAACATTTACAAACTTTATAACGCCAAAAGAAGCCATAACGATATCGACACTGTTTTTGAATATCCAGAAATTCAGCAAATGGAATGACTTTTTGTTGTTTTTGCTTTTTATTTTCTTTTGGGTTAAGTTTCTCATGCTTAGCTTTTTCTTGATTCCATAATTTGTATCCCATTGTGAAGATAGTAGGTAAAAATAACAAACCTAATATCAGTAACATTACTTGCACCCAAATGGTGGTTTTTTCCTTCATTGTGTCATAACCAAACTTATCACCAAAAAAAACAAGTGCTAAGGTTAATAATATGGCACCTAAAAATATAAGCAAAATATAACCAATGTTTTTCCATTTATTTTTCATTTACTATTCCCCATTTACTGCTGTCACGACTGAAAGTAACCATTGATTTTGGTTTATTGCAGCAATTAAATTATTTTTTTTTGTTTGAATTACCGTTTCGCATGTCAATGCTAGTGAAAGCCAGAATGAAAAATCTGTTTGATTACCAACAATACTTTCTAATTGATACATCTGTTCAGGTGAAATGTTCCATTCAGCCAACTGTTTAGTAACATCTACTTGTTTTTTGTTATCAAGATTTGAAAACCAAAGTTGTTTTATCTGATGAATGGCTGGTTGGATTTCGGCCATCTGTTGAACGCCTAAAGGCATATCCGAGGTTATCATTGGCCTTAAAATTTCAATTTTTGCTATGTCAATTGCTAAATCTTGATAGTATGCCTTATCCATCAATAAAAAAGCACACAAGAAAGCCGTTCCTGAAGAGTTAGCGTTATTAATAATAATTAAGTGTATGACTGATTGAGAACTATCAATCCATTCATTTAATTTATCAATATCACTATGATTCATAACATGGTGGGATACTGTATAAGGTTGTGCTATTTTTACACTACCACAGACATCATTAAACTTATTTTCAATAAGATTATATGATTCAGGTGACGAGTAAACAATAACATTGATCGGCTCCTTAATAGGAAGTTGAGATAACACATCTCGCATTGACAAAAATAAACTTTCAATAGATTCAATCAAATCAAATTTTTCTTCAAATGCTAATGATTTATTAATTTTAGAAGTCGCATCCGGATTATTTGTCAAAAGGTCTTTTAGTTTGAGTTCATTTGGTAAAACATACAAACTATCAAGAACAACTAATGATTGCATTGCCCAATTTTGCCAATTTTGCTCAACATTCTTTTGTTCATGTAGCCATAGTTCATATTCTTCTTGCGCCAGCCCATAAAGATAAAGCCGAATACTAAGTGCAATACTCTCTATTACGGTCGAAATCAATATAATGCTTAACCAAAATTGCCATTGCAAAAAATAATTGTTATCAGTCCATAATAAAGCAAGCACAATACTTGAAATTAAAATCAATATGATAAAAAAGAATAGCCACCATCCACGATGTAATGCTTTAGGTGCTTTTAAGGTATCAATGATGATAGGTTTAGGCCAAGACATAATATTATTCCATTATTGCAGAGTTAATTGTAGAAAGAACTTTACAGCCACATTCACATAAACACTGATCAATGACCACAAGCTTACCATCAGAAAAGCCCATTTTAGCTCCTTCAATAATTTTATTTATGCCATGATCTTTTTTAGGACAACTGACTAGATCACCAATCAAAGCGACAGGTTTTCCTTCAATTATTGTCTTTGAGGATGCAGATATGACCGAACCACCATGTGTTGTTGGATCGCCTAATCGAACCACATTTTTACCCATTGTTTTATTCCTTTATATTTTATATTTGAATAACTTTTAATTTTTTATGAAACAATACATTCCTATTTGTCATAAACTTATTGCCTAAACTTGATAAAACCAGTTTGGTTGATTTCCTCTATGTTGCAACTTCGTTTACATTTTTATTTTATATTTACACAATATTTTATCAGGAATTAAAAATTACTCTAATTACCCTTTTTATTAATCAATATATAAAGATATCTTGTAGAAAGAAAATCTTTCACTATCAAATGTTATTTACTTTAGAATTAACCTTAAATAACAGCTACCTTTATTATTTACATCGCTTTCTTTTTATTGTTAACCGCTATTCCCTTTTTTGCCAAGTGCGTTGGCTTATAGTAAAAAGATATCATACTTTCCCCCCCTGATTTAGCTCGTCTAATATCTAGAGTGGCGACATCATTATATTGGGTGGAATATTTACTCTACACGAAGAAATTGAGCAAAATATTGTTTGTTTATTATATATAAATTAATATTATAGGTATCTTACCGACCTAAAAGCATAAAAATTTACCTCCTGTAAGTGTAACATGTGTTGCTTAATTTTTTTATATAATATAAAAAAATCCAGAGCACAAAAAGTATCCTATTCTAATATCAACAAAAATAATATTATTCAACGTAAATTCACCAGATAAAAACAGAACAATTACTATAAAAATACATACAATAAAAGCTAATCTTCAAATTTTTTGAATTTGATTTTAATACGTTAATCTTTTGTTCTAGTAATGCAAATAAAACCATCGCCTAAGTAAGGTAAAATCGGTGGTGTGGCATGATGTTGTCAGGATTTATAGACCATTTGATTTTGAATTTTATAAAATGATTTTAGGTTCATATCAGTACACCATTTTTCTTATTCATTTTTTTAATAATAAAAAGGATTATTATCATCCAATTTGTTTATATAGTTAATTGATCCTCGCCAAAATATTAGACAGTGCCCGCCTCTATCATTTTTTCGTTTTGGTAATATTGTTGTTCATATTGTTCAGGTGATACCCAGCCATTGGCTGAATGACGGCGTATCCGATTATAATAGATTTCAATATATTCAAATAGTGCTTTATTAGCCTGCTTCCTCGTTTTATAGTAACAGTCATGAATAATATGGGTTTTGAGTGTATGAAAAAAACTCTCAACAACCGCATTATCAAAGCAGTTTCCTCTTCGACTCATGCTTTGCCTTAGTTCATATTGTAACAATAATTGCTTGAAATCAGCACTGCAATATTGGCTTCCTTGGTCACTATGAATGAGTACATTTTTAGGAAAGTGACGCCGAAATAAGTATGCTCTAATTTTCCTTGTACCTTTTTACGACCTACATAACATTGAAAACTTTTGCCTTCTAGGGTAATACTGCCTGATGTTAACGACCCGATTAAAACACCAATAAGTTCAAATGCTGCGACAATCATTAGCCCAATCATTGCTAACAGTCCGATATCATCAGAGCGTAGCCCTTTCGGGTCATCCTTTATTTGCAGGTGGTTGACGGTGCCTTTTAATAAACTGTATTTAACCATTTAAAAATCCTCTTTCATCCATATCTTGTTCAATTAATGCTAATGCTTCATCAAAATCAATAGTATAGTTGGTATTGCTATTAGCTTGTGACTCATTTTTGTTAATATCAAACATATCCTTTAATACTTCAGTTTCAAACGCGGTGGTTTGCTGTTGTGGGGTCTGATAAATATGACTTTTATTATGAGGCATTAAATATTTATCGGAACGCAAGGCGCAACGTTTAAGCCAAGTTTCAAGATTATCGTCAGATAGCATAGTAACCGCAAAATCTAATATCATGACGACTAAACCTGCCAGGCCAGCAAACCTCCATAAGACTAACTGAAAATGAAGAATATTTTGCATAATTTTTCTTTCAAGTTAATTGCACCAATCCTCTGCATTTATATTTTGGTATGTCCACACTTTTTAGTACCAAAAAGATAAGGTCATCGATTTTTTTTGTATTCAATCGGCGACTGGTAATTTAATGTTGAATGAAGTCGATTATAATTAAACCAATCCACATAGTGATTAAATTCCAATTTAAGTTGCGCCAGTGAATCAAAATATGACTGACCGACTCTTTAGTATAATCTTTGGCGACTTCGCTTAATTTCATTGAGTTATCAGAATAATCTTTTTTCAATTTTTTACGGATTTCAGGTTTAATTGCACTACCTAACCACAATATAAATTCACCAATATACATTAAAATGTCCCCTGAACTGCTTGATAAAACTCACTTAGCTCCTCGGTTAAGTCATCAAATTGATCGCGTTTAGGATCTTTACTAAAGCAGCTTTGATCTAACCTTACTAATTAATCCCCTGAGTTCTCTTTTATAGGCTTTTCAGCTTGTTTTGCTATTTTTGTTTTTCTTTTTCGGCTGGCTTTTTTCTTGGGTCTTTTAAATTGACCATAGTCAATAAGTTCGCCTGTTTCGTCATCAATCACGCCCCACTCTTGGCTACTATCTAAAATCGCCTTTTGTACCTCGGGTGGGTAATCTGATAGGGTGGTTTCTTTTGGTAGAGGTTTACCCGGTTTACCCGCTTGCCTGATCACTTTTGGCCAACGAGGCTGCCAGCATAGGCATTCCGACATAAAGTAACCCACCGTATAAAATGGCAATAAGATTAAAAAGACGGGGATTAACATTAAAAGTATGATCACACTGGGATTATTTTTTGCCAGATGGATCATAGGGCGAATATGCCCCTCAACACCGTGAAAAGGCATGGGTAAGTGGGTGCTTAGGCGTGGTTTAGGCAGGTTTTTAGGACCGTCTTCCATATAACGGCGGATAAATTCCCACTCGTCTTTATAATCTTGAGGATCATAAGTGTTTTTGCCTACGCCCACGGACTGTGCAACTGGAAAGCCAGTTTTATAAGGGTGAAAGGAGAACACATTAACTAAGTTGGTACCGCCCATATCCGAACCAGTCTCGCCAAAATTAGCGGGCATAATATGTTCCCATTTAAACACCGCAGTACCGCCACAATATTTAGGGCGTTGTACATACACTTGTCGTGTTACCCGATTAAACCGTACCCGAATATGGCGAAGCGTGAATAACTCCAAGCGACAGATATAACGGAAGTAACGGATGCATAAATACAATGAAACTAAAAAAATAATTGACAAAAATATTATTGCAAATATTCCAGAAACAATATTTACTCCTCCATCTTTATATAATTGTAAAGCAATTTGCAAACTAGCATTACAACATGAAAAAGAAACAAAAAATATAGCTAAAAAAATCCAAGTAATAATCCCCCGAAAATTTTCAAACATCCCCCCCCGTATCTCTAAATAGCGATCGTTATAGGCATAATAAGGCCCTATCGGGCGTGGATTGTTACTGACCGACTCTTTAGTATAATCTTTGGCGACTTCGCTTAATTTCATTGAGTTATCAGAATAATCTTTTTTCAATTTTTTACGTGTTTCAGGTTTAATTGCACTACCTAACCACAATATAAATTCACCAATATACATTAAAATGTCCCCTGAACTGCTTGGTAAAACTCGTTTAACTCTTCAGTTAAGTCATCAAATTGATCGCGTTTAGGATCTTTACTAAAGCAGCTTTGATCTAACCTTACTAATTAATCCCCTGAGTTCTCTTTTATAGGCTTTTCAGCTTGTTTTGCTATTTTTGTTTTTCTTTTTCGGCTGGCTTTTTTCTTGGGTCTTTTAAATTGACCATAGTCAATAAGTTCGCCTGTTTCGTCATCAATCACGCCCCACTCTTGGCTACTATCTAAAATCGCCTTTTGTACCTCGGGTGGGTAATCTGATAGGGTGGTTTCTTTTGGTAGAGGTTTTCCCGGTTTACCCGCTTGCCTGATCACTTTTGGCCAACGAGGTTGCCAGCATAGGCATTCCGACATAAAGTAACCCATAGTATAAAATGGCAATAAGATTAAAAAGACGGGGATTAACATTAAAATCATGATCACACTGGGGTTATTTTTTGCCAGATGGATCATGGGGCGAATATGCCCCTCAACACCATGAAAGGGCATGGGTAAATGGGTACTTAGGCGTGGTTTAGGCAGGTTTTTAGGACCGTCTTCCATATAACGGCGGATAAATTCCCACTCGTCTTTATAATCTTGAGGATTATAAGTGTTTTTGCCTACGCCTACGGACTGTGCAACAGGAAAGCCAGTTTTATAAGGGTGAAAGGAGAACACATTAACTAAGTTGGTACCGCCCATATCCGAGCCAGTCTCGCCAAAATTAGCGGGCATAATATGTTCCCATTTAAATACCGCAGTGCCGCCACAATATTTAGGGCGTTGTACATACACTTGCCGTGTTACCCGATTAAACCGTACCCGAATATGGCGAAGCGTGAATAACTCTAAGCGACAGACATAACGGAAGTAGCGGATGCATAAGTAAGTGGAAACTAAAAATATAATTAAAAAAAATATTATTGCAAATATACCCGAGGCAACATTACCACGCTCATGATGATATAATTTGAGTAAAATATTTAATCCCAAATCTCCACTAGAATAAGGAATAAAAAATATAGCAAAACTAATCCAAGTAATAATCCCCCGAAAATTTTCAAACATACCCCCTCGTATCTCTAAATAGCGATCGTTATAGGCATAATAAGGCCCTATCGGGCGTGGATTGTTACTGACCGACTCTTTAGTATAATCTTTGGCGACTTCTCTTAACTTCATATCACCACTAAAATAGCCCATTTTCAATTTTTTACGAGTTGCGGTTTTAATAGCACTACTTAACCAAAATAAATATTCACCAATATACATTAAAATGTCCCCTGAACTGCTTGATAAAACTCACTTAGCTCCTCGGTTAAGTCATCAAATTGATCACGTTTGGGATCTTTACTAAAGCAGCTTTGATCTAACCTTACTAATTAATCCCCTGAGTTCTCTTTTATAGGCTTTTCAGCTTGTTTTGCTATTTTTGTTTTTCTTTTTCGGCTGGCTTTTTTCTTGGGTCTTTTAAATTGACCATAGTCAATAAGTTCACCCGTTTCGTCATCAATCACGCCCCACTCTTGGCTGTTATCTAAAATCGCCTTTTGTACATCGGGTGGGTAATCTGATAGGGTGGTTTCTTTTGGTAGCGGTTTTCCCGGTTTACCCGCTTGCCTGATCACTTTTGGCCAACGAGGTTGCCAGCATAGGCATTCCGACATAAAGTAACCCACCGTATAAAATGGCAATAAGATTAAAAAGACGGGGATTAACATTAAAATCATGATCACACTGGGGTTATTTTTTGCCAGATGGATCATGGGGCGAATATGCCCCTCAACACCGTGAAAAGGCATGGGTAAGTGGGTGCTTAGGCGTGGTTTAGGTAGGTTTTTAGGACCGTCTTCCATATAACGGCGGATAAATTCCCACTCGTCTTTATAATCTTGAGGATCATAAGTGTTTTTGCCTACGCCCACGGACTGTGCAACTGGAAAGCCAGTTTTATAAGGGTGAAAAGTAAACAAGTTAACCACATTAGTACCGCCCATATCCGAGCCAGTCTCACCAAAATTAGCGGGCATAATATGTTCCCATTTAAACACTGCAGTACCGCCACAATATTTAGGGCGTTGTACATACACTTGCCGTGTTACCCGATTAAACCGTACCCGAATATGGCGAAGCGTGAATAACTCTAAGCGACAGACATAACGGAAGTAGCGGATGCATAAGTAAGAAGAGACTAAAAAAATGACTGTAAAAAATACCATTGCAAATATTCCAGAACCGATTTTATGATTATCCCATTCATTATTGTATAATTTTAAAGCCACTTTAAGTGCGAAATAACCTCCTGATGCTGTAATAAAAAATATAGCAAAACTAATCCAAGTAATAATTCCCCGAAAATTTTCAAGCATACCTCCTCGTATCTCTAAATAGCGATCGTTATAGGCATAATAAGGTCCTATCGGGCGTGGATTATGACTGACCGACTCTTTAGTATAATCTTTGGCGACTTCGCTTAATTTCATTGAGTTATCAGAATAATCTTTTTTCAATTTTTTACGTGTTTCAGGTTTAATTGCACTACCTAACCACAATATAAATTCACCAATATACATTAAAATGTCCCCTGAACTGCTTGGTAAAACTCGTTTAACTCTTCAGTTAAGTCATCAAATTGATCACGTTTGGGATCTTTACTAAAGCAGCAACGATCTAACCATTTTTGTAATGCATTATCGTCAAAAATTATCATAACGACACACACAACGATAGTAAATAAGGTTGCAAAAAAACTTACCACGCCAATTACTATAGCTACCCCTCGTTGCAATGCTATCCGTCCTAAAAATAATCCCCATTCAGCCATAGCTACCCAAATAGTTCGCTTAATACTTTCATTTACAATTCTTTCTAGCCATGGAACTAAAGAACCTAATGCTGCTAAGAATTGCGATATACTAAGCGCAAAGGTTGCCATTGCTCTAGCATAATATGCGATAGCAATCACGCCATTATTTTTATCTAGAGCGGCATTACCATCCATAATATCAAAGCACACCGACATTCCTCCTGCCATTGCCGATAAGGTCGCACCCCATAAAAATATTCGTCCAAAGGCATTACGCGTTGTA
This sequence comes from Gilliamella sp. BG2, assembly GCF_046635645.1. Taxonomy (NCBI): domain Bacteria; kingdom Pseudomonadati; phylum Pseudomonadota; class Gammaproteobacteria; order Orbales; family Orbaceae; genus Gilliamella; species Gilliamella sp. BG2. The sequence goes on along the minus strand of NZ_JBIDFF010000007.1, from coordinate 3,503 downwards.
ATTGCGGTCATCGATTTTGGATTGTTACCAATACAATATTCAACAACGCTGGTTCCTATTTGGAAGACTGAGGCTACGGTTGTCATCCCTGATGCAACAAGTTCGGCACGCTCTCGCCAATTTTTCCATTTGCCTTGTGTAATTTTTCGGATTGTGTCATAAGCGCTAAACCCGAAAACGATCATGGCAATTCGAGTATTAACCAGATCGGCATTTTGAAAATGTTCTTTCGCTTTACGGGTTATTTTACTAGCGCCTTTTGCTGGGTCAGCGGTAAAACTTTTTCCACAAATATTAATGCGTAAACCATACAGCTTTCGCGCCTCTTTATTAATTCTAGACAAAATCATATTTCCAAAAAAGTTAAGAACTCGCTGTTCAGCCTGTGTTGAAGTTACCTTTAAAAAATATCGTACTAAATCGGCAAATGAAATTGATAATAATGCAATAGGCAAGCCGCGTGTCGCCAAGTCATCAATTATGGGACCCGTTTGATTAATATGGTCTGTGATTTTATTAAGTAAATCAACAGCGGTATCAACCGTTGATAGGTGATCAGTATTTGTAATAGGATCATCAGTAATGATGATTTTTTCTTGTAAATCCAAATACTCATTAATTGTATCGATTATGCTTGTAATATTAAAACTATATGCACGCCAACATAAATTTTCACGGGTAATTTTGGAGGCACTCCACCACTTATCAAATTGTTTTCTTACAGAAGGCGAGCCGCTTGCACCACAGATACATGCACTGACTTGCAGAGTAAACTGAATGCCATCGAGTTTTTCGTTAGAGTCATAAAAATCCAGCGCTCGCAGCAGGTGTTTAGACTTTAACCACTTTATATAATCTTGACTATGATTTTCTGCCTTTTGTTCGGCAAATTGACTTTTTTCATCAAAATTTTTTTTAAAGGTATCGAGCTTTTCTTGCGATAATCGGTTCCAATATTTTTCTTCAAATTCATCTTCCGAGGCTTCTTGGGTATAGATATTATCAATGTTTTTCTCATACCGTTCTTGATCTTTATCAAGATTTCTAAGAAAAATTTCTTTCATCTCATCGGATAGTTCTGGATCTGATCCATATATTCTTAAGCTGTCATAATATCGATTTTGCTCGTTTATCATTTGTTTAATGCGCATTTGACGGAATGAATCTTTAAGTCCATAGAGCTGTCTATAAATGAGTAAGCGGTGTTCGTTAGGAATGCCTTCATTATCTTTAGTTTCCATCCAAGGTTTAATATTTTGTTGTAATGCTTGATTGCGACGATTATTTAAGCTTTGAGTGATGCCGATAGGATCGTTGACAACAATGGCTGCACCTTGGCGTTTCTTCAGCTTTTTGTATATCGACAAATAACGATAAAAATTCTTACCTATGGATGCATCATTAAAATTTGTACGCTTGGAGTAAACAAATTCTACATTCTGTTTTTTTTGATATGCTTGATATCGCTCACCTGATTGATTACTCCAAAAAGGCGTGTTATTTAAAAATTTCTCTTGAATTGCTAGCTTTTCTGCTGTCGAAAATTCTAAAATATTGGGTGAAAATTCATCTGGTAATATTGATTTAACTCCATTGCGAATTTCATCGGGCGTTATGCCGTAAAGTAAATAGAGATCCTGATCTTCATATTGATCTAATCGCCTTGCACTGATTTTATTAGGTGTAAATATAAAATAGATCTTAATGATATTTTCGCTTTCTTTAAAACTAATATACGATGCATCGGCTCCATCAAATGCAATATTGCAGGTATAGGTAGGGGGAATATTACTTACATTTTCAACATTTTTATGTTCAATCAAACACCCCTCTGGGCTAGAGGTAAATACACGCCATTTTTTGCCCGTGTTACGATGTTCTAAAACGTATAAATAACCTTGTCTAAGCGTTTGTAAACAATACTTAGAATGTGCTAATGGTATATCTTTAACTATTTTTTGCACAAAATTGGGTAATGGTGGTATATCGTTATGCGATAGGTAACCAGCGATAGACAAACGAGTTGGTAGCACAAATAAATTACCCTCTTTGTCTTGACAACTAGGACAACGTTTACCTGGATTTTGTTCATTTGTCTTCAATAGCCCTAGTAAATTATCAAGCGATGCCATGTTTTATTCCTTCTTGCCATTCATTAAAATATTGTTTAATTTTATTAATATCCTTATTATTAATAAGGTTAGCACATAAATCTTTATCTATTGATTGAAAAAACAATGGTGGTTGAGCCATGATATAGCTAACCATATAATTGAGCATGTGTTTATCAGGTTGCGTGTAACTTGCCATATACACCCATTCTAACAGCTGATTTAATGTTTTTTTCTGCTCTGTGGTTAATGTGTTATTTTGTTGATTTGTTGTAATGTATTCGTAATAATTATATGTCTGTGCAATATTAAGTTGTTGCCATTGGCGAGAGCTTATTTGATAGTTAATATCAGATAAGATTATTTCTGGTTTATGATGTAGTTCAATATAGTTATCATGCCAATAATACCAATACTCAATTACACCGAATAAGTTATCTAATTGTTGTTGATCAAAAATTCTAACTAAATGATTTAAAACTTTGGGGTCATAAAAACGAAAAAGATAATAGCTTCCATCATAGCGCATAAACATGGCATTACTAATTTGTTTTTGAATATAATTAATAGGATATCGTGAAAATAAGATCGCAATCGCTGCAGATTTTTTATCATTTAAGTTTTGAATAATATCTTCTAAAACCGATGTTGGCTTCGATTGCGTACTTTCGGCTATTGATTGTTTGGATATTGTGCAAAGCTGTAAGCATTCATAATCTGTCGATACGGTATCTTGCCTATCGCGAACAGGAACAATTGACTCAAAATCAAAATAATTTTTTAGAAAGAATTCATCATTGATTTTGGGATCAACTAGTAAATGTAATTTACCAAACTGCATTATGTGCTGAATAATTATTTGAGTAATTTGGTTATCAGGTATTAAATTTTTCATTATTTTCTTTCCACAAAAATAGCATGTTCATTGGTTGAGTTTTCTTGAACCCCAGAACAAATAGGTGGTAATTCTGATTTAATGTCCATATTTGCCACCCCCATCTTCTGCATCACATTACATTTAAGATAAATATTATCCTGTGTGCCAAGTTCAATGCCTTCGCTGCTGATTTTGATATAAGAGCCACCGCAGATAAGGGTGAGGTTGTCTTTGGCGGTAATAGTAACTTTGCCATCGACACTATCCACTTTGATATCTTGTTTGGCAGCCATATTGAAGTTGGCGTTTTGGGCTTGCACCTCGATATCGCCTTGGTTGGCAAATAGTTTCATCCCCGATTTTTGGGCAAATAAGCCAATCGCCTCGCCCGATGAGAGGGTGACATTTTTTAAGGCGTTGATGTCGGTTTGGTTTTCGCTGGTTAAGGTGAGGCTGTTAGCTGTTGTCAGTTGAATATTTTCAGGACTAGTTAGGGCGATGCCTTCTTGCGCATA
>NZ_JBIDFF010000006.1:71376-114510 GCF_046635645.1 Gilliamella sp. BG2 | reverse complement strand
CTGGTGTCTGGTGTCTGGTGTCTAAAATGATAATGCATTACGGTTCACCTGTCAAGTAAATTAATGATTTATTTTAATTTTTATGTTTATTTGATTGTTTAATGAACTATTCCTTTAAGGAGATTAAAGTATAGCTATTTTAAAAAAACTTGGCTAGTTTTTTATGCAATTTTTTAATTAGAATACGGTGTTAGGTTTTGTAAGTCTTAACTTTTGTGAAAATAATGAATATTGGTGATAATTTCTAAACTAAGGAATTAGTGAATTACCTAACAACCAATGGACATATAATCCTTACCATGTTATGGGATGTATTACGCCCATAAAATCGTTCAGGTAGAGCATTGATTTTATTTAATTTTTTATTTTCATTAAAATCAACCAGTTATACAGAAATTTCTACTTTTATACAAAATACCGCCTACACGGCAGTGAACTGCCGAAGAGCCGTTATTGTCTACCCTCGCATTTTCTAAACTGCCTACACGGCAGTGAACAGGAGCTGCTAGAACTATCAGATGAGCTGAAATTTCTAAACTGCCTACACGGCAGTGAACGGTAGACAAGACGAATTTTACATATTTCATTTTTTCTAAACTGCCTACACGGCAGTGAACTCTCGTTTTTTAGTGTTTGCTGTTGTTTTAATTTTCTAAACTGCCTACACGGCAGTGAACTAATGCTGTTAAAAGTTTTTTTAGTGACAAGTTTTCTAAACTGCCTACACGGCAGTGAACTTTGTAATTGATATGTAACCCCGTTAATTTCCTTTCTAAACTGCCTACACGGCAGTGAACTTAAATCACTTGAGCAATCAATTAGCGAAACATTTCTAAACTGCCTACACGGCAGTGAACTTTAATAGTTCGAAATACATTAAGGATAAAGTTTTCTAAACTGCCTACACGGCAGTGAACTTGATTTTACGACGCTACTATCTGCCGGGCGATTTCTAAACTGCCTACACGGCAGTGAACCGCAAAGCCTTTTCCGATAAGGCTTTCTAAGTTTTCTAAACTGCCTACACGGCAGTGAACTAGAAGCTAATATACTATCAATATAGTATGTAAAAAGGCAAATAGGTATTTAGGTTTTAAAAACCCTTTTTTTAGAGATAAATTTAATTTATTGATTTTATTAACTTTTAAAATATAGCTAAAAAAAGGGTTTTGTTTTTAGATTTTGTTGCTTTGTTATTTTTTAAGATTTCCCAACCTTAAAGTTCAAAATACCCATTGGCTGAGTTTTTAATATACGCCCCAGATGGAAAAATAATAACAAATCAGCTATGCTATAGCACCTATAACAGGTAGCTATAAAATGACTAATATGAAAGTAAAAATCAGTTACTTTCTAATTAGGCAGCACCTATTTTTTATTTAGGAATTTTGAAAAATATGACATCTAATAACGCTAAATCAATTACCGAAACGCAACAACGCGATCAACTACAACGACAAATTTGGAAAATTGCCGACGAAGTCCGTGGTGCTGTCGATGGTTGGGATTTTAAACAATATGTACTTGGTTCTTTGTTTTATCGCTTTATTAGTGAGAATTTTGCCAATTATATTGAAGGTGGCGATGAGAGTATCGATTACAGCACTTTATCCGACGATGTCATTAACGATGAAGTTAAAAAAGACGCAATAAAAACCAAAGGCTATTTTATTTATCCTAGCCAATTATTTTGTAAAATTGTAGCTGAAGCTAATACCAATCCAAGTTTAAATACTGACTTGGCAAATATTTTTAATGCGATTGAAAGCTCAGCCATTGGTTACCCTTCAGAAAGCGATATTAAAGGATTATTTGCCGATTTTGATACTACCAGTAACCGATTAGGTAATACAGTTGCCGATAAAAACAAACGGTTAGCGGCAGTACTTAATGGTGTGGCCGAACTGGATTTTGGTAATTTTGCAGACAATAAAATCGATCTGTTTGGCGATGCTTATGAGTATTTGATTTCTAATTATGCCTCGAATGCTGGTAAATCAGGAGGCGAGTTTTTTACGCCACCGAATGTGTCCAAGCTGATCTCGCAATTAGCCTTACATAATCAAAAAAAGGTCAATAAAATCTATGATCCAGCGGCAGGATCAGGCTCTTTATTGTTACAAGCGAAAAAGCAGTTTGAGGATCATATTATTGAGGATGGATTCTTCGGTCAAGAAATCAACCATACTACCTATAACCTTGCTCGAATGAATATGTTTTTACATAATATCAATTACAATAAATTCGAGATCGCACTAGGTGACACGCTAATTAACCCACATTTTGGTGATGAAAAGCCATTTGATGCAATCGTTTCTAATCCACCTTATTCAATTAAATGGATTGGTAGTGATGATCCAACCTTAATCAATGATGACCGCTATGCACCTGCTAGTGTGCTTGCGCCAAAATCCAAAGCTGATTTTGCTTTTATTATGCATGCATTAAGTTATTTGTCCGAGTGTGGGCGAGCGGCAATTGTTACCTTTCCGGGGATATTTTATCGTGGTGGTGCAGAACAAAAAATTCGTAAATATTTGGTCGATAATGATTTTGTTGAAACCGTAATCTCGCTCGCACCAAACTTATTTTATGGCACATCGATTGCGGTTAATATTTTGGTGCTTGCCAAAAATAAAACCGCCAAAACAACACAATTTATTGATGCCAGCAAACTGTTTAAAAAAGAGACCAATAATAATGTGCTCACTGATGAACATATTCAAGAAATTATGCAAGTATTTGCTAGCAAGCAAGATATCGAATATTTTGCTAAATCGGTCGATAATCAAACCATTGCGCAAAATGACTATAATCTATCCGTCAGTTCGTATGTTGAAGCCGAAGATACCCGTGAAGTGATTGATATCACCCAGCTTAATGCCGAAATAAAAGATACCGTAGCAAAAATTGAAAGCTTACGATCCCAAATTGACGCAATTGTGGCGGAGATTGAGGGATGATTAAACGTAATAATATAACTGAGTTATTAAAAGGTGTTGAGGTTGAGTGGAAGACGCTGGGGGAAGTTACTACTATACTAACAGCACAATCAAAAGTAAAAAAAGATAGATACAGCAAATCAGGAAAAATTCCTATTATTGACCAAGGTGAACAATTTATTGCTGGTTATAGTAATGAGAATATTCAACCTATTGAATCGGGAGAATATATCATTTTTGGTGATCATTCAGAACACATAAAATATGTCGATTTTTCTTTCATTCAAGGTGCTGATGGAATAAAAATTCTTAAAACTAAAAATGATAATACAAAATATATTTATTATGCATTTAAGAATTTTTATCATAAAGAGCTTTCATATAAAAGACATTGGTCTAATGCAAAAGAAACGTCTATTCCTATTCCTCCGCTTCACGTTCAAACCGAAATAGCCCGTATTTTAGACACATTCACAGCTCTCACAGCAGAGCTCACAGCAGAGCTTACTACACGAAAAAAACAATACAACTATTATCGAGATAAATTGTTGACCTTTCAAGAGGATGAGGTTGAGTGGAAGAATTTGGGAGAGATTGCGAAAATTAAAAATGGTAAAGATTGGAAAAAATTAGGTGATGGCGATATTCCTGTTTATGGTACGGGAGGAGTTATGGGCTATGTTAATACACATGCATATAATAAACCGACAGTACTAATTCCACGTAAAGGTTCAATCACAAATATTTTTTATCTTGAATCACCATTTTGGAATGTTGATACAATCTACTACACAGAAATAGATGAAGAAGAAATCATCCCTAAATTTTTTTATTATTATATGAAAACAATAGATCTAACCAAGTTAGATACAGGATCAGGTAGACCAAGTTTAACTAAAGCTATTTTAGATAATATCAATATCCCCATCCCCCCACTCAAGGAACAAGCACGTATTGTTGAAATCCTAGATAAATTTGATGTGCTCACCAACTCAATCACGGAGGGTTTACCGCGTGAGATTGAATTACGCCAAAAACAGTACGAGTACTATCGGAATTTATTACTTAACTTTTCCGTGGAGACACAATGACAAAAGATTTAACGACTTCTACGATTAGCCGGCAAAATATTTTAAATAATAACTTTGCACTGGAAAAAATAGAATCAACGCTTGCACTAGGTGGGATTTGTTGGTGCGATAAAACTTTTTTTACAAAAACACAAGTAGCGCAAATTTTAACTATTGATGAACGAACAATCGACAGATATATAGAAAGCCATAAAGATGAGCTTATAAAAAATGGCTATAAAATAATAAAAGGTAAAGAATTAAAATCATTCAAGGAGTATGTCGACGACATGAATGTCGTCGACATATCAAGAGCCCCGTCCTTAGGTATATTTTCATTTAGAACTGTCCTTAATATCGCTATGTTAGTAACAGAAAGCGAAAAAGCAAAATTAATTAGAAGTAAAATCCTTGATATTGTCCTTGACGTTATGGTTCAAAAATCAGGTGGACATACTAAATACATTAATCAACGCGATGAAGACTATTTGCCATCAGCTTACAAAGAGTATAACTATCGAAAAGAGTTTACAGAGGCTTTAAACCTCTATTTAGATGCTAATAAATGGAAATATGCTAAATACACAAATAGAATATACGAAATTGTTTTTTTAGAAAATGCAGCTGAATATAAAAAGATTTTAACCTTAACAGAAAAAGACTGTGTAAGGCAAACTATGTATGCTGAAGTACTTAATGCTATTGCGAGTTTCGAGCATGGACTAGCGATAGAAATGAAGCAGGCATCAGAAAAGCTTGAGCGAAAATTAACAACCGATGAAATGGATAAATTAATCGAAAGTGCGTCACAAAACCCTTATTTAGTGCCACATATACATGATGCTAGAGCTAAAATGGCTAGTCGCGATTTATGTTTTCGAGATGCTTTGCACAATAAACTAGAAGCCTATATTCAATCCGTACCACAAAGCGACTTTGATAAGTTTTTGGGAGAAACAAGTAAATCTCTAGAAGAGCGATTATCCGATCCTGAAACTTTAGCCGTTTTCAAAAGGTTAAAAGATAGATGAAACCATCCATATTTTATTTTGATATAAAACATGCTATTAAATTACACGATTGGATCATAGATAACAGTGGTGGAATGCCTGGACAACGTGAAATAGGATTACTTGATAGTGCGTTAGAGCATATTCAAAATGATGATTATTACCCTTCATTTGAAGAAAAACTCAAACATTTAATTTATGCTGTTAATAAATTTCACCCATTTAATGATGGTAACAAGCGCTCTAGTTTAGCTTTAGCTGCCTATTTTTTAGAATTAAACAATTATCAATACTGCGTTAAAAAATTTATTCAAGAAATGGAAGAAATTGTTGTATGGTTAGCTGAAGGAAAAATAAACGATAATTTACTACTTGAAATAATCGATTCTATTATTAATGAGAATGAATTTAGTGAATCTTTAAAACTTAACATAATTGAAACATTATGGATGAATAACTATGATAATTAGAACAACCCCCATCGCCGAAACCAATAGCTACATTATTTTAGATAACTACAACAAACTTGAAGAATCGGCTGCTGTTTATCAGACTGAAACGGATTTAGAAAATGAATTTATTCATGATTTAGCTCGACAAGGTTATGAATACTTACCAAATTTAAATACACATGAAAAGTTATTAGCCAATATTCGTGAGCAGTTGCAAACACTAAACAAAATGCAATTTACGGATGATGAATGGCAACGTTTTGTATTAGAGTATTTGGATAAACCCAATGAATCGATGATCGATAAAAGTCGCAAAATCCACCACGATCATATTTACGATTTTGTTTTTGATGACGGCCATATTCAAAATATCAAGTTGTTAGATAAAAAAGAGGTTACTAATAATAAATTACAAGTTATCCATCAATTTCAGCAAACAGGTAATTATGCAAATCGTTATGATGTGACGATTTTAGTTAATGGCTTGCCACTTGTTCAAGTTGAACTAAAAAAACGTGGTATTGCTATTCGTGAAGCCTTTAATCAAGTGCATCGCTATAGTAAAGAGAGCTTTAATCAAGACAATTCACTATTTAAATATTTACAACTGTTTGTTATTTCAAATGGTACCGATACGCGCTATTTTGCTAACACGACTAAACGTGACAAAAATAGCTTTGATTTTACAATGAATTGGGCGAATGTTAAAAACGAGCCGATAAAAGATCTAAAAGACTTTACCGCAACCTTTTTTGCTAGCCGAACGCTGTTAAATGTGTTATTGACTTATTCGGTGCTTGATGTGAATGACACATTGTTAATTATGCGCCCTTACCAAATTGCCGCCACCGAGCGTATATTATGGAAAATCATTAGCGCTTATCATGCCAAAAAGTGGAGTAGCTTACAAAGTGGTGGTTTTATTTGGCACACAACAGGTTCTGGTAAGACACTAACCAGTTTCAAAACGGCACGCCTTGCAACCGAATTAGAATTTATTGATAAAGTTTTTTTTGTGGTGGATCGTAAAGATCTGGATTATCAAACCATGAAAGAGTATCAAAAATTTTCAAAAGATAGTGTGAATGGTTCAAATAGTACCGCAGGGCTTAAGCGCAATATTGAGAAAACCGATAATAAAATTATTGTTACTACCATTCAAAAACTTAATAACTTGATCAAAAGCGACGATAACTTAGCGATCTATGATAAGCACGTTGTATTTATTTTTGACGAAGCGCACCGCTCCCAATTTGGCGAAGCTCAAAAAAACTTAAAGCGTAAATTTAAAAAATATTACCAATTTGGTTTTACTGGTACGCCGATTATGCATACTAACGCAATCGGAACGCAAACTACAGCGGATGTTTTTGGTCGTGAACTGCACGCTTATGTATTAACCGATGCAATTCGTGACGAAAAGGTACTAAAATTTAAAGTTGACTATAATGATGTGCGTCCTAATTTTAAATCGATAGAGCAAGAACAAAATCTCGAAAAACTCAGCGCTGCTGAAAATAAAAAAGCATTGCTCCACCCAAACCGTATTGAGCAAATCACACAATATATTCTGAATAATTTTAAACAAAAAACCCACCGATTAATGGGCAAAAGTAAAGGGTTCAATGCCATGTTTGCAGTGAGTAGTGTAGATGCGGCTAAACTCTATTATGAGTCATTCAAAAAATTACAAGAAGGTGCAAATCAACCGCTAAAAATAGCCACGATATTTTCTTATTCTGCTAATGAAGAACAAGATGCTCAAGGTAATTTTGCCGATGAAAGTTTTGAAATAGATGCCTTAAATCAAAGTGCTAAAGAGTTTTTAGCAATGGCTATTGATGACTATAATCAGGAATTTAAGTCAAACTATGATGTCAGCAGTGAGCAGTTTCAGAACTATTATCGCGATTTATCTTTAAAAGTAAAAAATCAAGAAGTCGATCTATTAATTGTCGTTGGCATGTTCCTTACAGGCTTTGATGCCCCAACACTTAATACCCTATTTGTTGACAAAAACCTGCGGTATCATGGGTTAATTCAAGCCTTTTCACGCACCAATCGTATCTATAATGCCACCAAAACCTTTGGTAATATTGTGGCGTTTCGTGATTTAGAACAAGCGACCATTGATGCAATAAAAACATTTGGTAAAAGTAATACTCATGAAGTAGTGTTAGAAAAAAGCTTTAAGGAATACATGGAAGGGTTTACTGATAAAGATTCAGGTAATTTCCACAATGGCTATCTAGCCATCGTTGCCGAGTTACAAGAAAAGTTCCCACGCCCTGATGAAATTATCAAAGAAAAAGATAAAAAAGAGTTTGTTAAATTATTTGGTGAGTACTTACGTGCTGACAATATATTACAAAATTATGATGAATTTGTTGCATTAAAGGATTTCCAACAATTAGATATGACAGATGCGCAGGCAGTTTTAGCGTTTAAAAATAAGCATTATGTGACTGATGAAGATCTGCAAAAAATGCAAGCAGTTAAACTACCGACTGACCGCACAATTCAAAATTATCGTTCAACTTATAATGATATTCGTGATTGGCTACGCCGAGAAAAAGAAGCCAATCAACAAGATCAGCAAAGATTTGACTGGGATGATGTGGTTTTCGAAATTGATCTATTAAAATCGCAAGAGATCAATCTGGATTATATTCTTGAGTTAATTTATGAACAAAATAAACAAGAAAAAACCAAACAGGACATTGTCGAAGATGCTAAGCGATTAATTCGATCAAGCTTAGAAAATCGAGCTAAAGAAGAGCTAGTTGTTGAGTTTATAAAACAAACTGATCTTGATACTATTCCAGATAAAGCCTCGATTATTGATGCGTTTTTCTTGTATGCACAGCAAGAGTTACAGGTAGAGCTTAATTCCTTAATTGAAGATGAAAATTTAAATGAAGCGGCAACAAAACGCTATATTGCATCATCATTAAAGCGAAAATATGCAACCGAAAACGGCACAGAGTTGAACGAGATTTTACCAAAAATGAGCCCACTGAATCCTCAATATTTAATTAAAAAGAACCGAGTCTTTGAAAAGATCGCCGCATTGGTTGAAAAGTTTAAGGGTGTTGGTGGTGAAATTTAATTGTTAACAGTTAAATTTGCTAATAATTAAAGGAAGATGAATGATCGATTTCTTATTCATCTTCCTAATAATTCATCATTCAAACTTACTTTGAGTGATTTTGTATACAAAATCTTGCATTTTCGTAATGATAAATGATTTTTGAAAAATCAAAAGGTTCACCTGACGAGGTATAAAATATTTCTTCAACACAAAGTGCAGGTTCGCCAGGTTGCAATCCTAAACATGGCGCCATTTTTTCATCAAGTTTTATTACCTGTAAATATTTATCAGAAAAACCAATATTAATATTATAATTTTCCTGAATGTAATTAAAAATTGAGTTTTCTACAATTTCTTTATTTAAATAACAAATTAACTTTTTACGGTAATATGACTGTTCTAAGCCATATAATTTATCTTCAACATAGCGCAATCTTTTAACAAAATAGACTTCTTCGTTATCATCACATTGTAGATTTTCTTTAACTTTTGCACTGGGCTTGATGATATCAACATTAAGTACTGTCGAAGAACCATAAACATCTTCTAGATCGACAGTAAAACCATGACTTTGCAAAAAATTGAGATAGCCTCTTTTTTTACGTTCACGAACAAAAATACCACTACCTTGCACTTGATAAATAACGCCCTGCCGCTCAAGACAATTAAGCGCTTTAACAATTGTACTACGACTGACCTGATATTGATTAATTAACCCGTCAATATTAGCAAGCTGAGTGCCTTTGGATAGTTTTTTTTGATAAATCATCTGTTTGATTTTTTTTGCAACTTCTTGATATTTAATCATTTGTTTATATTATTAATTTAATCAATAATTGAAGTAGTATTTTATACAGCTTATTTTTAGTTTTAAATTAAATAATATAAAAACTCGATCTAGATCACAAACAATATAATTGTTAATTAACAATTTTGAAATTGTCTATAAAATAATCTTACTGAATTGCTTTTAAGGAGTTTATGGATGTCATCAAAAATTAGAGATTATAACAAGCTAGCTGTTGATATTTTAAATGAGTTAGGTGGTGAGAAGAATATTGTTACCGTTTCTCGCTGTGCAACACGCCTTCGCCTTGTTACCCAACACACACCAGATCATGCAAAAGAAAACATTGCTAAATTGCCGGGTGTGATTACCGTTGTTGAAAAAGGCGGTCAAATCCAAGTGGTTATTGGTACACATGTTGATAAAGTCTATAACGCTTTTACTCAGCTAGTTAATACTGATAACAAAATTGAAGCAGGAAATGATAACAACATATTAAATCGCATCATTGCGACAATGTCGGCTGTATTCGCCCCGTTTGTCTATATTTTAGCCGCATCAGGAATTTTGCAAGGTATCTTGATTTTACTTAAATTAGCCTGCCCTGAGCTAGAAAAAACGGGGACTTTTGAGGTATTCAATTTCATCTCTTGGGCACCTTTTTTCTTTTTACCTATCTTTATTGCCATTACAGCTTCTCAGCATTTTCGTTGTAACTTATATATCGCTGTTGCTTGTTGTGCTGCGCTGTTATCACCGACATGGACAGAGTTTGCAAAACTAATTAGCGAAGGACAAGAAATTGATCTATTTGGTATTGCACTATCACAAACCACTTATGCTTCAACCGTTTTACCACCACTCTTTTTAGTTTGGTTACTTTCTTATTTAGAACGATTTTTAGAGCCTAGACTGCATAGCATTATAAAACCCGTTTTATTGCCATTATTTAGTCTTGTCATTATGGTACCTTTAACATTACTTGTTGTTGGTCCATTAACCGCAAATGGTGCACAATACATTGCCAACGGCTATAATTGGTTTGTCAGTCTAGCACCTTCAATAGCTGGTGGGATTATTGGAGCCGTTTGGCAAGTCTTTGTTATTTTTGGTGTACATTGGGGGATCACACCTGTTATCGTCGAAAACTTTAAGCAGTATGGTCAAGATTCTTTCCAAGCATTTCAAACCATTGCCGTTATTGGTCAAGTCGGTGCAGCATTAGGTTTTTATTTAAAAACCAAAACCCAAGAGATGAAAGGTATTTCATTATCTGCTTTTATCACTGGCTTATTTGGTATAACCGAACCTGCTATTTATGGTGTTAACTTACGCTTTAAAAAACCATTTATTTATGGTTGTATTTCTGCATCTTGTGGTGGTATTGTGGCAGGATTTTTTGCTCCTCACTATGTTGCTTACGCTGGTTTACCAGGTCCACTAACTATCGTTAATGCAATTAGCCCAAATAATCCTGGTTCATTTATTGGTGTCTTGATTGGTTCACTTATTGCTCTTTTAGGACCAGTAGTTTTGATCCAAATTTTGGGAACTGGCGAAACCATACAAGATACAGTTAATAGTCAAGAAAATATCAATATTGAAGATGATAATCCTAAGATTCTTCTTGATGAAGTTGACATCACAAGCCCGATGACAGGTCATGCTTTACCACTAAGCGAAGTGCCCGATCCTGCTTTTTCACAAAAACTCATGGGAGAAGGGATTGCAATTGAACCTACTGATAATCACGTTTATGCGCCTTTTGATGGCGAGGTAACTGCAGTATTTGAAAATTCTAAACATGCCATTGGGTTAACATTAGATAATGGCGTCGAATTGTTAATTCACGTGGGTATTGATACAGTTAATTTAACTAACAATGAGTTTGAATATCATGTTGAATTACATCAAAAAGTAAAAAAAGGTGATTTGCTAATCAGCTTCAATCCTGAGGCAATTAAGCAAGCAGGTTATCCATTAATTACCCCAATTATTATTGTTAATACCGATCAGTATCAACAAATTTCATTAACCGATAAAACACAAGTAACAGTTGATGATATCATATTTAACATTAAGCAATAACAAGGAATAAAAAATGACTAAAAAACCATTTTTATGGGGCGGTGCTTTAGCCGCTCACCAATTTGAAGGCGGTTGGAATGAAGGCGGTAAAGGCCCAAGTGTTGTTGATGTTATGACCGCAGGTGCTCATGGCGTTGCAAGACAAATCACTCAAGATATCGAAGCGGGTAAATTTTATCCAAACCATACAGCAATTGATTTTTATCATCGTTATAAAGACGATATCAAGCTTTTTGCCGAATTAGGCCTTAAATGTCTACGCACCTCGATCGCGTGGACTCGAATTTTTCCAAAGGGTGATGAACTTGAACCAAATGAAGAAGGTCTTCGCTTTTATGATGATGTTTTTGATGAACTAATAGCTCACGGCATTGAGCCAGTTATCACATTATCCCATTTTGAAATGCCTTTACATATTGCTCGTCATTATGGTGGTTTTAGAAACCGTAAGACTGTTGAATTTTTTGAGCGCTTTGCTACTGCATGTTTTGAACGTTATAAAAATAAAGTTAAATACTGGATGACATTTAACGAAATCAATAATCAAATGGATACTAGTAATCCTATCTTCTTTTGGACTAACTCTGGCGTACAAGTTAAACCTGATGAAAATCCGCAAGAAGTTCTGTACCAAGTTGCACACTATGAACTGTTAGCCAGTGCTAAAGCAGTAATAGCAGGTAAAAAAATTAATCCTGATTTTCAAATTGGTTGTATGGTATCGCATGTGCCAATTTATCCATATTCTTGTAATCCTGAAGATATGATGGCTTCAGAAATTGCCATGCATCAACGATTCTTCTTCCCTGATGTTCACGTTCGCGGCTACTATCCAGCTTATGCATTAAAAGAATTTGAGCGTGAAGGATATAAACTTGATATTACCGAAGAAGATTTAGGTTATTTGAAAAAAGGTACGGTTGATTACATTGGCTTTAGCTATTATATGTCTACTGTCGTTAAAGCTGATGCCAAAAATGATAATCGTGACAACATAGTTAACGGTGCACTACCTAATGCGGTTGAAAATCCTTATATAAAAAGCAGCGATTGGGGTTGGCCAATTGATCCTGAAGGTTTACGTTATACACTTAACCGTCTGTATGATCGATATCAATTACCGCTATTTATTGTCGAAAATGGTTTTGGTGCAATTGATGAACTCGAAAACGGTAATCAAATACACGATAAACCACGTATTGAATATTTAGGTGCCCATATCAAAGCCATGCAAACCGCTATAGATTATGATGGTGTTGATGTAATGGGTTACACTGCTTGGGGAATTATTGATGTTGTATCATTCACTACTGGCGAAATGAAAAAACGTTATGGCGTAATTTATGTTGACCGTGATAATGAAGGTAACGGTAGTATGAAACGCTATAAAAAAGACTCTTTTGAATGGTACAAAGAAGTCATTAGTACTAACGGTGCAAGTTTGAAATAATCATTATTAGCTTAGCTATCATTTGTTATGAGGATGTTTGAAGGCTTTGCCTGCATCCTCATTTTTATGGTTAAAAGGGCTAAAACTGAAAAATCAACTGCTTTTCAACTTGCGGATCGATTAACGTTACATGAAAACCAATTAACCGAACTCCACGCCCATTACGCCGTTCTAACCAAACTTTATGCGCTTGCTCAATTAAATCAGCTTTATCCAATTTAGACCAAACATGTTCTTGCGTAGTTAGCTGAAAATCGTCAAACTTAAATTTTACGCCTTGCCGAGCAATCGATAAATCAGCACGAACTTTGCTTAACCGTTTTTCCATTTCATCAAATAATGGATCGAACTGCAATAAACACTCTTCCCAACTATGAATATCATCAGTTAAAGTACGCTCTACCCCTACCGATTTACGTTGCCTGTCATTACACACTTCACGATCATCAATACCTTGACATCGCTCATATAGTATTCTTCCAAATTTACCGAATTGGGTAATTAATTTAGTTACATCATAATTAACAATATCATTGCATGTAAATAGTCCCAATTGAGCTAATTTTTTTTCCGTGACCTTACCCACACCTGGGATTTTTTTTAACGGTAGCTGCTCTATAAAACTATCAACGTTATCTGGTGTTATTACATATTGGCCATTAGGTTTATTCATATCAGAGGCTATTTTGGCAAGAAACTTAAGTGGAGCAACGCCTGCCGATGCAGTTAACTCAAGCTCCTTGTAAATTGCCTGACGGATATCTTGAGCAATTAAAGTCGCTGAACCATAACAAAGTTTGCAATCAGTTACATCAAGGTAAGCTTCGTCGAGTGATAAAGCCTCAATAGATTCAGTATATCGTTTAAATATTTGGTGGATCTGTTTGGAGACTTCTTTATAAACTGCATGCCTACCCGCTATAATTTTAAGGTTAGGACAAAGTTTTATGGCTTGAGCCATTGACATAGCACTGTGTATACCATACTGACGAGCTAAATAATTGGCAGTCGCAACCACGCCACGTTTACGAGGATCCCCCCCTACCGCAATAGGCATATTGCGATAACGGGGATTATCTCTCATTTCAACGGCGGCATAAAAACAATCCATATCGACATGAATAATTTTTCGCATAGAGGGTTTCACAATACTCAAATATAACTGTATAAATATACAATATTATACCTTAAATATTTGTGTAAACAACCTAAGGGAATTACTTAGTTAATTTATCAAAATCAATTAGACCATTCTTGTCATAAGGATCGCCAATCCAACGAATCGATTCATGAAAATTAGGATTAACAATACTTTTTTCAGGAACATATAAGTTATAACTTAACCCTGCTAAATCAGACCAAGTATGAATCAAATCTTGAGTACTAAATTTTCGATCTACATAAGCTTGATAGTTATTAGGATGCGTTGCCACCCATGTTGGCGATTGCCAAAGCATAAATGGCACAGTATACATAGTTTTAGTTGGTGCCTTCTCGTTTCGCCCTAACACATTATGCGGTGGCGTTTGATAAACATCTTCACCATGATCTGAAAAATATAACATAAAACCATTTTCTTTACTGTTTTTGAAGATATTAAACAGTGTTGTTGTGACATAATCGTTATAACTTATTGCATTATCATAACTATTATATACATCTACTTTATCGTCATCGAGAGGATATAGAATACTTTCCTTATCTTTAAAACGGTCATACTTACCGTCTTTTGGGTAACGGAACTCGTATTTCATATGTGTTCCGAGCAGATGGATAACAATAAATTTCTTTTCAGCGTTGTCATCTAGCACTTTTTTGAAAGGATCAAATACCGATTCATCATATTGTCTTGAACTTTGATTACGATCGTTATTCATATAAAACTGTTCATCGGCTTGTTTAGAAAACATAGTCAACATGGTATTACGCTTGGTCATGGTCTGCTGGTTAGTGATCCAAAATGTTTTATACCCTGCTTGCTTCATAAGATTTATTAATGAAGGAGTTTTAAGGTATAAATCGGGATGCTTCTCATCAGCAAAAGTTAACGCTTGTTGCAAAATTTCGATAGTATAAGGTCTTGATGAAACCACATCGTTAAATACAACAAAATCAACATTATCTTTTTTAAACTGCTCAATTTGAGGTGTGGTATTTCGCCCATAACCATAAATACTCATCCTATTACGTGTTGTTGATTCACCAATGACTAACACCAACGTCCTAGGCGTATTGCCGTTAGCATCTTTTAAATTTTCAACAGGAGGTAAAGTGTCTAAATGATTTAAAATATCTTCCATATTTTTAAGTTGAGATCGATAAGCTAAATAACTATTAATAAGTTGCCATGGCACAGTTGTTTCCATACGCGTTAGTAAATGAGTTCCGGCTTTTTCAATAGATGATTTTTTTATTATCACACTAATAAACACAGGCATTATGGCATAAATAGCTATTAATAGTGATACAATCCATTTAGTAGAAGTTTTAATATAAACAGGTCTGACTTTACTCCAAAGATAAATACCCACTAAACTATAAATAATCAATACTATAACTAATTTAATACTAAAATACTGCTGAACAAATTCGCTTGATTCACTATAATTTGATTCTGCCATAACAAAAAATACACTTTGTGAAAATTCTTGTCGATAAATCACAAAATAACCGACTGAAACCAAAGACAAACAGCCGATAATAAGACCAAATATAGTCGCAATCTTTCTTGTATAATTAGGAAAAATCAAAACAGGAATAAGCCAAATCAAACTATAGATAATTGAATCGCGAAGTCCAATTGCATTGGAATGCCCCGAAAGAAAAATATATAACTGTAATGCACTAGAAAAATAAGTGAAAAATAAAATATTAAAGATAAGTGCTGACCAGCTAAATTTGTTGGTTGCTTTTATGTTTAGCATAGATATTTAATTTGCTTTGTTATTGATCATAAAATGCAATATATGCTTGGTAGATTAATAAAACCTTAAGCTTTAAATATCTAAATTTAAATATATAAATTATTAAATGCTAACCTATTAATTTTTTGAGATATTTAAACCCAATATCTTTGCAATGTGATTATTTTCAGGTTGGTTTAATTGGTTTGGTAAACCATAAAAAACGATCTGTCCATTATCCACCACCAAACAACGAGAAAAATAACTAAGCGAATCATTAAGATTGTGTGAGACCATCATTAATGTCAAATCGAGCTCATCGCAAATTTGATCAACTAATGCTAACATCTCAAAGCGTAATGCTTGATCGAGAGCTGAAAATGGCTCATCTAACAATAAAATGGGTCGACGTTGAATTAAACAACGAGCTAACGCAACACGTTGACTCTGACCACCTGAAAGTTGTTCGGGATAACGATTATTAAAACCAGTTAAACCAACTTTAGCTAACATATCATCTATTGTTTGGCGTTCCGATGTATTTAGTTTTAAACAAGGCTTTATGCCTAAGCCAATATTTTGTTCAACATTTAAATGATCAAATAAATTATTATGTTGGAATAAAATTGAAACGGGCCGCTTTCCTGGTTGAGTGTGAGTCATATTTTGATGATTAAGTAAAATTTGCCCAGAATTTGGTGAAATAAATCCAGCAATCAAGCTTAACAATGAGCTTTTACCTGCACCACTTGGCCCAACAATAACCACCTTTTCTTTTGCAGTAATTTTGATATCAAAATGCATTTTAAAATTATCGTATTGACAATTAATTTGATTCAGTTCGATCATAATCTATCACAACCAGTAAACTAAAAGATAATATTAGCAATAATGCAGCAGTTACGGCACTTTCATGATAATGATAATACGATATTTGCTCATATAAATAATAAGGTAACGTTGTGACTGACTGGCCACCAAATAACGCAATAATACCAAAATCACCCAATGATAATATTGCTGAAAAGGCAAAACTTTGGATAATTAACTTTTTTAGTGCTTTATATTCAATTAAATAAAAATGCCAAAAACCAGTAATATTAAGTGACTGGCTTAAGTGCCAATAGCGAGATGTAACATCATACATTGGTGCAGCAAGGTTTTTTAATATAAATGGCAGTGCCATTAAACTGTTACAAAGCATCGTCAAAACACAAACAAAGACCGAACTATAAGCGTACGAAAATAACAATAAAAATAAACCAGACGCCAGCACCATGCTTGGAATAATTAAAATCAGCGATCCAATTAACATTAACCGATTACTCCATTTTATTTGCTGATTAATCAATAATCGGCTGTTTGTATAGAGTAATAATAAAGCTAGTAGCATAGCAATACTGGCTGCCCCAAAAGCAATTAGTAAAGAAAACATAACTGCACGTTGAAAGGCCACTGAAAAAAATGACCACTGAAAAAAATAAATACCTTTTATTAATATAGTTATGATGGGTAGCAAAATAAATAATGCACCAATAACAATAATAACAAAACTCGACAAAATTAAGCTAAACGAAACAGGTAAACGATAACTTTGCTTAACATATTGAGTGTTAAATTTATAGCTATAATTAAACTTTTGCATCAACCCCATAAAAAAAGCACAACAAACCAACTGCAAACATGCTAAAAGCACGGCTTGTATCAAATCAAATTCACGGATGGATTGATAAATGGCAACTTCAAGTGTGGTATATTTAGGTCCACCACCTAGAGCCAATACAATAGCAAAACTAGAAAAACAAAGCATAAAGATTAGCGATGCCATAGGTAGCAACTGTCGACGCAATAGTGGCCATTCCACCAATTTAAAATAAGTAAAACTCGAAAAATTCAATTGAGCAGCTAATTGTTTATGTTCGACTGGTACACTATTTAAGGTTTGATAAAACAAGCAACAAGCATAAGGGAAATTAAGAAATATATGTGCCAATAAAATACCTTTTAAACCATAAATGGATATCACAAAAGGCAAACCTAAATAATGACAAAACGACGCTAATAAACCATGTTGCCCATAAACAGATAATAACCCCGTTACCACAACCAACGTAGGAAATATAAAGGTGATAGGCATAATGCGTAGCAATAGATTTTTACCCCAAAAATTGACTATCGATAGGGCTTTAGCCATCAATATTGCCAATAACACAGATAGCAATGTTGATAACGTTGCTTGAAATATTGTTATCCAAATAACATGTAATAAATAACTATCAAAATAGACAGTTAAATTATTAGACTCAAAAGCAACTAAACAAAGCGCAAATAGTGCTGAACCTAATACAACTAAAATCAAGCTTGCAGCACTAATGCCAGGGATTAACGTTCTTAATTTCAACATTATACTGAATAAAACTATTTACTAATGGTAGATTTCCATTCACGCACCCAGCTCTTTTGATTATTTTTAACTTGCTTAGCATCAAACTCGAGTGCTTTATTGACTGGTTTAATTTGCTGAAAAGCTTCAGGCAACGTTATATTAATAATCGGATACATGAAATTTTTTTCAGCAAATTGACGTTGTACATCAGGCGTTAATAAATATTGTAAAAAAGCACGTGCCAATTCGGGATGCTGACTATACTTAGTAATACCCGCAACTTCGACTTGGCGATAATGCCCTTCGTCAAAAATAGCAGCAGCATAACGATGATCATTATCATTCATAATATGTGCAACTGGCGAAGTGCTATAACTAAGCACAAAATCAGCTTCGCCTTTTAAAAATAGGCCATAAGCTTCACCCCAACCTTTGGTCACTGTCACAGTATTTTTTGCTATTTTCTGCCATGCAGATGCAGCATCATCACCATATATATTTTTCACCCAAAATAATAAACCTAACCCAGGAGTGCTGGTTCGTGGGTCTTGATAGATAATTTTCCAGTTGACTTTATTATCTACTAACTCATGCATGCTGTGTGGTGGATTACTGATTTTTTGTTGATCATAAATAAAAGCGAAATAACCAAAATCATAAGGCATAAAATCACTATCCCACCAGTTGGTATTTAAATTATCTGGTTTATTGATTTGATGAGGTATAACTATTTTGGCTTGTTTTGCCTGTTCTAAAAGATTGTTATCTAATCCTAAAATTACATCGGCATTAGTTCTATCACCTTCAAGTCGCATTCGATTTAAAACCGCTACTCCATCGCCTAATGTAACAATCTCAAGTTCACAGTTACACTGTGCTTCAAACCCTTTCTCAATTGCTTTTCCTGGTCCCCATTCTGAAATAAAGGAATTATAACTATAAACAGTTAAGGTTGGTTTTACGTTGGCAGCATTTACAATAAAAGGTATCGAAAATACCAAAGATAATAACAATTTTTTACAAAACATTTTGCCTCCAAAATAGCAAATAAAAGACAAAAGGTTTGAGCAAGTGCAATAACTCAAATCCCTCCGCTGGCATGATCCAGTTCAGGTTCGGCGGGTTATGTTATCCTATCTAACATTCTCAGCCCTTTAGGGCACCCCGTTGAGAACATCAATTAGTTTAGAGGTTAGTATGAAGATTGTAAACATCAAAAGTGATAAAAATTTAATGTAGGAACAACTCACTTTATTTATGAAGCTTTAAAAAATGGCTATAAAGAATATACATGAAAACAAAACTAACGCCTTATCACTGACGAAAGATATGGCGCTTATATTATAAAGAAGATGTAACTATTACCGATTCGGTTAAACATTTACCTTTACTTAAATTAGTTTATTGAGTAATAAAAAAATTAAGTTGATTAGTTTCATCGAATGCCCCCTCAAGTTCTCTTGTAGCGAACTGATAGCTTTGATTTGAATCTCCTGCTTTCGTACATTCTGTTATGATGGCATGTTTCGTGTGAAAAGTTTCAGACGATGTTAACTGTTTGTATAACAAGGCCAAATCTTTACCTGTCAGAGTAAAAAGCTTATTCCAATCATTTAACTGCGTTTCAACAAATTCGCGACCTTTCTTACAAGTAATAGCATCTAGCTGAATATTTGGTATAGTATATTTTTTAAGCTCAGAAAATTTAGGATGTTCATTTATAAAATCAACTTTTTCATTAAGCCCTTCTGCTTTTAAAGCTTCAATAAAGCCATCTTCTCGGAATAATTTGATTTTTCGAGATTGAAATTGCCCTTTCCCTCGTAAAGTTACTTCATCTGGATAAGGTTCATCTACTGAATAATCCCAAAAATCTTTTTGACGCTCAATAAAAACATCATTAATAACTTTAACTGGTAGTTCAAGCTCTTGCTGTTCACCTTTAATAATTACTGGAACTGAATTTAAATATTTAGCTATCAACTTATCGTAAGTTTCATCACTCACATTTGAAGTTGTATAGAAAGTTGTTAATAAATAATAATTACTTTGAGTAGGATTAATTAATCCTGAACTATTAGTTGTTGAAGGTTTAGCTATAAAATTTAATGATTGATTACCGTAAGACAGTGTATGCTTACCGTATTCAAATGTATAATTCACACTTGATTTTGCTGGAATGGTTAATTCATTTCCATCAATAATCACTTTTATTTCATTTGGTGTTGGATTATCAATCATACGATCAACAGAGCTAGACGAAGTGGTATCTGAACCAAAACAACCGACCAATGTTATGCTGCAAACTAGCAACAAAGAATATTTTATTTTTTTCATCGTATTAATTTTTTTGTAAAGTTTTTAAAAGAAACCATATTTTATCATGAATTTGATAAAACAACTATTTTAGTTATCACTTCAATAATTGAATTGAAAAAGTATGGAGTTGATGTTCTGATAAACCAAACGTCGTTTTATTTTAGATGAAATTTAGTACTGATATAGCAACTTTTTAATTGTAGGAATTTCTAGTGTTGTTTACAGTAATTAATACTATAAACATTGCGAGAAATCATGCATCAACAAGGATTCAAGTTTCATTTAGCCGAAAACAGTGTTTACTAACCAACGCTGCCCCAAACAAACACATTTTTAATTTTTGACTAGATATGCTCTAATCTAGCCCGTACTTCTTTATACTGGACGAATTAAATCAACTCCGCAAATAAATAAAAACATTCAATTTACTCATTGGACACTCATTTATAAAAATGAGCACCAATGAGTAAGTAGTCTTTATTTAGTTAAATTTTAGTTATGACATTTATAGTAATTATAGATATGATAAATCCCGAACCATATCTTCAATATATACTTTTAATTCTGTTAATTGCTGTTCTTTTGCCGCTCGAAGCAAGCTATCTTTGGTTTGCAATGTTCCTTTACTGTAATTATGTAAATTTGATGGCACATTGCCAGAGTAGATATAATCATGTTTTGCTGACGTTTGTACAATGTTAAATGATTTACTGTAACTATAGATTCCATGAGCCTCAATTTCAGTGGTTAAGGTTAATTTATTGCTGTGAGTCACAGTTTGTAAATTAAACTGCTGATCTTTATAGGTTTTAACTTGCTTTTTATTACCGTTTTCGTCAGCGAATTCAATAAATTTATCAAATATTTTTTCGGTTTTGGTTTCATTGTTAACTGATTTACCAAGATCAGAAAATTCAACATTTGTCGTTACACGGATCGTGACATCTGCTTGTCCTGGTTGGTAGATAACAAATTCTATAAAGTCTTTACTTAATAGATCTGTTACATAAGATTTTAATTCTGAAGAATTATAATAAACTTTTATTTTCCCTTCTCTTTTATATTTATCTGCTTGGAAATCTGCATCGCGAAACGCTCCGTATTGGCGATAAGCCGAAGCAGCTGAAGCGTAATATTGGGCAACTTCTCGAAATTGATAACGACGTGTTGCTGTTCTGGCTAATTGTTGTGCTTGTTCATAAGCATTTTCTGCTTGTTGAGTACAGTGTTTTCTATCATTCTCAATAGAAAGTTTGTCACTATCTTTGTACTTGCCAAGAGGCTGATATACTTCCGAGGCATTATTAAATGCATCCGCAGCAGCTTTATAATTACCTTGCTGTGCTAACATTTTTCCTTGGTCATAATAATCTTTAGCAGCAAGTTGCATATATTTTTTATTTGCATTGTTATACAAACTTTCAATGTTTTTATAGTTGTATTGCTCAAATCCTTTTTTGTATAAATCGGCTTTTATTCTATAACTTTTACTATCGGTTCCTGTGATTGAATTACCATAGTCATAGTACTCTTTTGCGATACTCTCTTGTAATTTAGTAAAATCATATTTATTATCAAAAAAACTGATTTCTTGGCTATAAAATCGATCACTTAATCGCAGTTTCATTGCTAATAAATTTTGGTAGCATTCTATTCGTTTGGCATAATCCTGATTATTGGCATTTGATAAAGTTGTTTCATAATGTTGCATAACGTTATTGACGATATTTTGTAGTCGTTGTACGTCTTTTTGACCTAATTTTGCAGTACCCTTATCCTCAATACTATCCGCCAATAAGTTGATACTTTCTAAATATTTTCCTTCTTTATAAGCTTCTTCTGCTGTACGTGTATGACAAGCGGCTAATAAGAACATAAAAAAAACAGCTATAATTATACGCATAATTTTCCTTTCAATTCATTTTAGTTTATTTTTTTGCTTGTTCATCTTGTTATTAAGATGAAAACTGTTTAAATATAGCTTGATTAATAAGCTAGTTGGTGAGTCTATTATAAATTAGTTCTAATTTATTAACTTTTTTTGCTAAAAATTGATTAACTAGTTACTCATTATTATTGGGTGACAAGTCAGTTTATTTGAAATAGGAAAGGTGTGAATTATATTTTATGCTGATACCCTTAAATAACTAAACTATTTAAGGGCAGGGTAAAGGTTATTTTCGAGTTGCTTTTTGAGTTACTCTTTGCCGTGTTATTTTAGTCTGTTGATTAAGTTTGACTCGTTTAGGTCTTACTATTCTTTTGTCAGAAGAAGAACTTGTGGTGAAACTTTTAGATTCAGGTGGCAAACCGACTAGTTCACGTAAGTAATTGACTGAGTCAATACCAAGTTCTAGCCAAGTTCCGCGTGATAATCCTTTGGGTAAAGTGATATTGCCATAGCGAATGCGTAGCAATCGACTAACTTGCACATCAATAGCTTCCCACATTCTACGAACTTCTCGATTACGGCCTTCTGTTATAACTACATTAAACCATTGGTTAATTCCATCACCACCTTGTGCTTTAATTGATTGAAATGAGGCTGGGCCATCTTCTAGTTGCACCCCTTTACGAAGTTGGTTAATTTGTTGATCAGCCACATTACCAAATACTCGCACTGCATATTCACGCTCAATCTCGTGCCGTGGATGCATTAATCGATTAGCTAATTCACCATCAGTTGTGAATAATAATAAGCCCGATGTATTGATATCAAGTCTGCCAATGTTCACCCAACGAGCATTTTTTAATCTAGGTAAACGCTCAAAAACCGTCGCACGTCCTTGAGGATCATTCCGTGAACAAATTTCACCTTCTGGTTTATAATAAGCTAGTACTCGGCAAACTTCTTTTTCTTTACTTCTTAGCTGAACTAAATGACCATTGATACGAATTTTCGGATTGGCATTAACATCAACCCGATCGCCTAATGTGGCAATTTTTCCATCTACACTGATTTTACCTGCCACAATCATGGCTTCAATCTCTCGGCGTGATCCATTACCTAAATTAGCTAATACTTTTTGGAGTTTTTCAGTATTATCATGTACCGATGTTTTGCGTGTAATAGCTGGTACTCTTGAGGTTTTTGGTTTTTCATAGAGTTGCTTTTCCTTTGCTTTAACGCTATTTGTCTTTTTGCCAAGTTGTGGGAATGCTGATTTGCTATTTTTCATAAAATCCTCGCTGTTACCTTCTCAGGTATCAATTTTCTATTAGCTATATTGTCGATATATTGACAATAAAAAATGGACATTTATTCGAATGGCTTAGTGTCTCCACTTCCTTTGCGAATAACTGTTGGATAGTCATTAGTCAAGTCAATTACGCTGGTAGGTTGTTGACCTATATAACCACCATGCACAATCGCATCAAGCTGATAACCTATTTTATCTTCTATTTCGTCGGGATCGGATTGCGCTTGGTCATCATTAGGTAAAATTAATGTCGCAGTCATTAATGGCTGCCCTAATAATTCGAGCAACGCTAAATCAATTTTATTATCAGGAATTCTTAGTCCAATTGTTTTGCGTTTTTCATTCATCAATCGACGGGGTACTTCTTTACTTGCCTGTAAAATAAAAACATATTTACCCGGGGTATTATTTTTTAGTAACCGAAAAGTTGCGTTATCGACAAAAGCATAACTAGATAGTTCAGAAAGATCACGGCACATCAAGGTAAAATTGTGATTTTTATCAAGTTGACGAATTTGACAAATTCGATCAACACCCGATTTATTGTCTAGTAAACAACCCAGTGAATATCCTGAATCGGTCGGAAAAGCTATAACACCACCATCATTTAATATGTTGACAACTTGATTTAATAATCGAGTTTGCGGATTATCTGGATGAATATAAAAAGTTTGACTCATAATTTTCTTCTATATCAATATTATTGTTAATCAGATTTGCATGATTAAATTTTATATCGTTAACCTTATAGTGAAGCACGAATATAAATCGATTTTAAACCAGATTTATTTAGAGTTTCCAATTATGCCAAATTGGTATAACACTACCGGGTAGTGGGGTTGTTTTCCCTAAATCTAAATAGGTGTCAACACCATGAAAATCCGATCCTTGTGATGCCAATAGTTCAAATTCATTGGCTAATTTAGCTAACTTTTGTAAATCATCTTGCGTTTGCCTGCTTTGTGAAACTTCAATTGCATCACCACCACTAGATTTAAACTCACTTATTAATAATTTCAATTTAGTTAAAGTTAGATCATAGCGACTTGGATGCGCAAGTACTGCTTGCCCTCTTGCCGCATGAATGGCATTAACTGCATCTGAAATACTACACCATGTTGCAGGTACATAAGCATAACCACCTTTTCCTAAGTACGTTTTAAAGGCGCGTTTAATGTCTTTAACATAGCCGTTAGCAACTAAAAATCTTGCAAAATGAGCACGCGAAACAATGTCTCCTTTTGCAAATTGTTGTGCTTGTTGATAAGCGTTTTCAATACTAACTTTAGCTAATTTATGGTCTATAGCCAACGCTCGATCGATTCTTCCTTGTTCTTGTGATGATAGCAGTGTCGTTAACTCAGGATGTGCAATATCAATATTTAACCCAACAATATGGATTTCGTTGTTTTTCCAAGAAGTTGATATTTCAACACCACAAGCTAATTTAATAGGTAACTTTTCGTTAGCAATCGTTTTTTGAGCTTCAGGTAAACCTTTAACGGTGTCATGATCGGTAATAGCCAAAATAGCAATTTGGTTATCCACAGCTCTTTTGACAAGATCGCTAGGTGTTAAAAGACCATCCGATGCCGTAGTATGTGAATGTAAATCAACGATCATTTTTTTCTCGAAAATTATTTTGAAACGTGTAATATACCACACAATTTGCATGACCACTAAAAGGTATATTATGAAAGATCAAATTCGCCTTGCTCAACAAGATACTAGCGCAATTATTGAGGAACTATTAGAAGATGGTAGCGATCCTCATGCACTTTATATCATTGAGCATCACATTTCATCACAACATTTTGATAAATTAGAAAAAGTGGCAGTAGAAGCCTATAAATTAGGCTATGAAGCAACCGATCCCGATGAAGATATTGACGATGTAGGCAATGTGGTTATCGGTTTTGATATTGTTACCGAAAGCCCACTCAATGCCGAAATAATAAATGCACAAATTGCAGAAATCATCACACTTACTACTCAATTTGACGTCAATTATGATGGTTGGGGCACTTATTTTGAAGATGGGAATGATGACGATTTTGACGAAATGGAGCTAATGGAAACGCTTCATTAAATATCATCAACTCCCTTTCTTAGGCTTTATTCTTATCCGATAAACGGATAAGAATATTAGTGTTTTAAAGCTTAATTTAGCTTTTCTATACGACTTGTTCTTTTTTGATCTGATGAAATACTACGAATAGAGATAGTGTTATCTTTATTAATTGCCACTGGAACAGTATAAAGTTTCCAATTTTTTCCATTATTCGTTGAATATTCAATGTTTAATCCCGGAAATACAATATTGGCGTTTAATTTACCATTTACAATTTTTGCACCAGGGATAGGTAATCTATAATTTATACCCGCAAGATCAAGTTTAGCTAGCTCTCTTTGTCCAAGTAAATTAGCAAAGCGATTCCAATCATCATGTAACGCTTTGCTATCTACATAATGTGTTTCACCTTGCTGATATTGGCGATCTTTTTGATAAGCCATTTCCCAATCAGCTTGATGCCAAGCCCTTTCAGCAACCGCTAGTAAACGAGGAAAAGCCATATATTGCATTTTGTTATCACTACGGATATCTTCAGTCCAAATTTGTGCTGATAGCCCATAAGCACCTGACCAGTTCATAGTACCTTTAGCTGTAAATGGATTACCATCTCGGTCAACCGAAGTTTCATCATTTTGTGGTAAATTATTCGGTGCAAAACTAAATATTTTACGTTCATCACTAAAACGTGTTGCCCAATAGTAACCACTCTCTTTTGGATTCACTTCATATGGCATATCTAAATAAACATAGTCTGGATTAGAGATAATCACTTGATAACCTTTATTTGTCCATTCATTAACTGAATCAAATCCCCCCCAATATAATGTGTCCCAAAAGTTAACTGTAACTTTATCGACTGCAAAAGATTTGGCATTTTTAGCATGTTTCATACCATCTTGCCATGCTTGCATATGGTTTATGCCATGATCTTTAATAATGGTACTGACTTGTTGTGCAAAATAACTTGGTAGATGCTCAATATCTTTCACTTCGCCTTTTCTCACAAAAGTTTGACAAGCTTGTGATTTAGCCCATGGATGATCTTCAATACTTTGATCAATAGTACCTTTAATATTAGTTTTTTCTTTTGCTTGCAGATCTTGATAACCTGCACCTAAACGGATATTTTTAGCTTCATCACCACCAAAATGCCAAGTATTAAGCGGTTGCCCTGCTTCAATATGCATTTTTGCGATTTCATCGATAACTTTATTAACAAAGCGTTTAGATGAATCAAGACAAGGATTCAAATAGCTTAAGCGATTATAAAATTGTACCGTTGTGGTATTGGATGTATCGGTTGGATCAACTAAACGATACTCATTAGCTTGTTGCTCTTTTCCTTCATTCATTAGGCGTTTATAACGTGCTTCCATTGATACTATTGCTGCTCTGGCATGTGCAGGCATATCGATTTCAGGAATAACCTCGATAAAGCGTGCTTTTGCATATTTGACAATTTCAATGTAATCATTACGACTTAAAAATCCTGATCCACTTGTATTACTATCAGGTCCAGAACCTAATTGTGGTAATAAACAATTTTGCTCCGTGAGGTCGTGACAGCGTTTACTACCGATATCGGTTAGCTCAGGTAATCCAGGAATTTGAATTCGCCAACCTTCATCGTCACTTAAGTGAAAATGAAATTTATTCATTTTATATTTTGCCATTTGATCTAATAAACTTAATATGGCTTGTTTAGATTTAAAATTACGCCCAATATCAAGCATAATTCCTCGATAAACAAAACGTGGTGAATCAACAGCATATAGCATTGGTATTGAATTTGAATGATTTACGGGAATGATAGATAAAATGGATTGAATGGCATAAAAAATCCCTGCTTCATCATAAGCGGTGATTAATGTCTTATCATTTTTAATATCTAATTGATATGATCCTACTTTTCCTTGTTCGAATTGTTTAGGATCAATCGTTGCTTTTATTTGATAACCTTTTTCTGTCACAGCTATGTTTAATGCTTTAAATTGTGCCTTTAGAATAGCTAAACTATCTTGATTTAAACCATCAAGAATTAAATTAACGCCTTGCTGATCAATCGTAACATCCTCTTTACCTATTGTAAGTTTGCTTGGTGTTGGTAGAATTTGCCCTCGTAACGATGATTCAGATAATTTATTAATATCGGCGTTATATTCAAAACGGTTAGCAGGCGTCATTAAAATATTGTGATCATCAGCCGTTCTTTTCCATTGTTGTTTTATTGGTGCAACAAATGCCGATAAATTGTCAGAATCCGTGTTAGTGTTAGCAATAATTTTGGGTTTAGCATCACTTGAAGTTACATACCAACGTGGCATAACATCACTTTCACTTACAATCCAATATTCCCCAATAATTGGAATATTCACCGTTGTATTAGCAGGAAAACCAGTGAACTTTTCTGTTGGCTCGAGCTTATGTAAATCACCTGTAATATGGGTGATTTTAAACTGATCATTGTCTACAGCTAGAATCATTCTGATATTATCAAAATAGATAGCCCAATCTTTATTATTAATGGCTGTTCCAGTATTTTTAAGTGAAATCATTACGTTATTACAAGAAGCCCAATCAGCACCTAAAGCTGAACAGTTAACGCCATTTGCGTTTGCTTGATTGTCGACGACTTCATATTTAACATTAAGTTGAGAACTAATCAAATCAGCAATTTGTTGAGAAGCATGCACTGATTGAATCGCACATATATTTAACAAAGAAAGGATTGAAGTTGCTAATATCGTTGCCTTAATCTTTTTCATCTTTTTTACCTATTTTTGTTTAGCACTAAAAACAGTGAATGGAATTGTAACAATAAATTTAATGTCCCGTTCATCTTGAAAGATATTACCGTATCCACCACCCCAGCTCGGTATATTTGAATGGTTATTATATTTGGTATAGTGCAATTGGAAGGTTGTATCTTTTGCCCAACTTTCTTGCACGGTATAACCTAAATCAAAGTTATATGCAGATTCAATCAAACGCTGTTTTTGATTGTATTGACGATTAGTGCTAGGTTTTGCATCCCAACCATAGGCATAAGACGCACCTGTTTTCCAACCCGCTAAATAATGAGATAAGTGACTTAAATCATAAGTCACTTCAGCAAACACTGCTTTTT
The DNA here is from genome assembly GCF_046635645.1 of Gilliamella sp. BG2. Classification (NCBI taxonomy): domain Bacteria; kingdom Pseudomonadati; phylum Pseudomonadota; class Gammaproteobacteria; order Orbales; family Orbaceae; genus Gilliamella; species Gilliamella sp. BG2. The sequence goes on along the minus strand of NZ_JBIDFF010000006.1, from coordinate 85,611 downwards.
CACCATTAGCATTGAAGTCTGAGCGAGAATTCCACCATATATCTAAACGACCATTTGATGAAGCATAATCAGGTGTCATACGCTGTAAAAAGAATCCCTGTTCTCCATCAGCTTTAACCGAAACGCCTTCAAATCGTAGACCTATAGCACCAACTTGATAGCCTAATGTTGCTGCTTGCAACCACGCTAAGCCATCATATACATCTGTACCTTTATGCGATTGATCTTTAGCACCATAAAATTGGTAGCTCATAATCATAGGATTATCAAATACTTCCATTTTATAAGATACTTTACCAAAAAATTGGTTCATATAATTTTGTGCTTGTCCAAATGCACTTTCTAATACTAAGTCATTTTTAAAGTCATACTTCAAACCGGCAGAATGTAAATAATCAATTTTTTTACCTTTTCCCCACTGTTTAAACTCATAAAGCCGTTTATACCAAGGTGCTTTATATTTATCACTCCACATATATGACATCGACAATGCTCCAGCGCTATCAAAATCAAGCGTTGAACCTATCTCAAACCCACGATAAGTACCCGGTAATAAACTCCAATGTGGCGCAAGTAATGTTTGTCCTGATGGCTGAATATAACCTACTTTTATCCAAAATAATTCGTCAATTTTGAAATTTGCTTGTGCTTTATAAAAGCTCAATCCGCTGACATCTTTTTTCCAATCTTCACTCCAACGAGTATGTGACCCACTAAATCCAATTTCATTTGGATGACCATTACCGCCATTACTCACTTCCCAAGCGCCATAACCACCGAGTTCAATAGCCAATCTATCGGCAATATAGCCTGATTTAAAATCCAAATTAGTATTGATGAAGTGTGTCTTAGGTTTTTTTCATACTTATATGTATCAATATCTTTGCGTTCACGATCTCGATTCCAAAAAAAGACATTACCAGTTAATGAAGAATCATCGACAAAATGGTTTTCGTAGGTAGCATAAACAGGAACGGCACTATTTAAAATAGATAAGGATAAAATCAATTTAGTTAAATGATTAAATGGACGAGGTTTTATTTGTGCATTATAGGTATTCATATTGGTTTTCCTAAAATAATGAAATTATGCTATTTAACTTACAGTAAAACTTATTAACATATGATTATTATTAATAAATTGAACTTCAAAGTAACTTTTATTTTAAATATTTGAAAACTAAGCTTTATTTAGGAACATATTTAAATTCAGATATGAGGTAAATATGTATTTTTATAATGCATAAACATATTTTATCTAGCAAATTAAACACTCTAAATCGTGATCATAATCACTAAAAAGATCGATTTTTATGCTAATTTTTAGATAAAAGTCACAACTTTTTTTATTGTAAAAAATAATATGACGGACTTTTTTTAGAGTTTTTTAAACTTATGACGGTATAGAATCCTGAATATTTTTTACAAAAATATCACCAAAAATATAAACCTTTGTATAAATATCCCATTGTAAATGACCAACCCACGTACAAAATTACGTTAGTATTAATCATTAAAGTCACACTATTTAATGTGTTATGACGATTTTGGAAGATGCTAATGAATATGTTCTAAATGAACGTTTGGTGTCAATATTTAGTCTATCACCAATTTTATTTATAATATCAACACGCTACCTATGATTTAGGATATGGCATTTTTTATGTATATTTATTACTGTGGTTGAAAAATTGAAAATTAAAAAGTAAGTAATTTCTAAAGATTAATAACGTAAAATGACCACATAACCAAATAAAAAAGAGAAATCACATTTGGTTTCTCTTTTTTATTAATATGCTAAAAATACCGTTTACTTTATAATAAATAACGTTTTTTTAATCGTAGCTAAATAATTAAACTCTTAATGTTCAGTATCAATTTCATCAAAACTTTTTACTAGTTCATCAATGGCTTTCATCTGTTTTAAGAAAGGTTCCAATTTTGCTAGTGGTAACGCTGACGGTCCATCACATTTTGCATGACTTGGATCTGGGTGGGATTCTAAAAATAACCCAGCAATACCAACAGCCATACCCGAACGTGCAAGTTCTGTTACTTGACCACGACGTCCACCTGATGCTGCTCCCATAGGATCACGGCATTGAAGAGCATGAGTAACATCAAAAATAACTGGTGACCCTTTGCTTGCTTTTTTCATAATGTTAAAACCAAGCATATCAACCACTAAGTTGTCATAACCAAAACAACTACCACGATCACAAAGGATGATTTGATTGTTACCAGCCTCTTCAAATTTTTCAACAATATTGCCCATCTGCCCTGGACTAACAAATTGTGGTTTTTTGACATTAATTACTGCGCCTGTTTTAGCCATTGCAACAACTAAATCAGTTTGTCTTGCTAAAAAGGCAGGTAATTGAATTACATCAACCACATCAGCAACGGGTTGACATTGTGCTTCAGTATGTACATCAGTAATAATTTTAACGCCAAATTGTTGTTTAAGCTCTTGGAATATTTTTAGCCCTTCTTCTAATCCTGGTCCACGATAGGAATGAATTGATGAGCGATTTGCTTTATCAAAAGAGGCTTTAAAAATATAAGGAATATTTAGTTTATTGGTAACGGTGACATAATGTTCACAGATTTTCATCGCCAAATCACGAGATTCAAGCACATTCATACCACCAAATAGTACAAAGGGTAGATCATTAGCGACAGTAATGTCACCAATGTTTACTTTTTTTTGCTGCATCATAAAATTTTCCTAGTTAAGGTTTAAACCAGCGACCAAGGGTAACTCTATCATTACCACTGTAGTCGGTGAAGGTTTCTACTAATTGAAATCCGTGTTGTTTAAAAACAGTTTGCACTGCCTCGCCTTGTTTCCAACCATGTTCTATTAGTAACCACCCATATTGGTTTAAGTGCTTAGTTGCACCTTGTACAATTAGTTTAATATCAGCTAAACCATCATCTTCAGAAACTAATGCGCTTCTTGGTTCGTAGCGTACATCGCCTTGGGATAAGTGGATGTCTGTTGGCTCAATATAAGGAGGGTTACTGACAATCATTGAAAACTTTCTATTCTTTATTGGCTTGTACCAATCACCTTGTAAAAAATAAACATTATTCACCCCAATTTGGGCAGCATTTTTTTGAGCTAAGATTAGGGCATCTTTATTTTTTTCAATTGCGGTAAATAAACAGTCTTGACGTTCGGTTGCCATTGCAATAACTATCGCGCCTGTTCCCGTGCCAAGATCCAATACTTCACAAGGCACTTTAGGAAGGTACTCTAAACCTAATTCAACTAATTTTTCGGTATCTGGTCTAGGTATTAAAGTGGCATTAGAAACATTAAACTTTAAAGACCAAAACTCTTTTTCGCCAGTTATATAAGCGATAGGCTCACCATTTTTCCTGCGTTCTAAACATTCAGATAAAGCAATCAATTCATCATCAGTTAGCAATGTTTCACTGAACGCCATTAAAAATGTCCGCGTTTTTTGCGTAACAAAACTCAGTAAAATTTCAGCATCTCGCTTTGGGCTTTCACTATCTGTTAAGGTTTGAGATGCACTTTTAAGCCATTGTAAGTATGTCATTCATCTTGTTCCGATAAAGCTGCTAGTTGATCGGCTTGATATTCCTGCACAATCGGATCGATTAGCATCTCTAATTTTCCTTCCATGACTTCGTCTAAACGGTAAAGCGTTAAATTAATTCGATGATCGGTTACTCGACCTTGTGGATAATTATATGTTCTGATTCTATCTGAACGATCGCCTGAACCTAATAGATTTCGACGTGTTGAAGCCTCTTCTTGTTGGCGCTTACGTAGTTCCGCATCTTGAATTCTTGCAGCTAAAACTGACATTGCTTTGGCTCTGTTTTTATGTTGCGATCGCTCATCTTGACATTCAACAACGATACCTGTAGGAATATGGGTAATACGAATAGCAGAATCTGTTGTATTAACATGCTGACCACCTGCGCCAGATGAACGATAGGTATCAATTTTTAAATCAGCGGGGTTGATTTCAGGCATTTCTGCTTCAGGAACTTCCGGTAAAACAGCAACAGTACAAGCAGAGGTATGAATACGACCTTGAGATTCTGTTTCTGGCACACGTTGGACTCGGTGTCCACCAGATTCAAATTTTAAATTACCATAAACACCATCCCCACTAACTAACATAATAACTTCTTTATAGCCACCATGTTCACCATCATTCGCACTCATAATCTCAACACGCCAATTTTGTGATTCGGCAAATCTTGTATACATTCGAGCTAAGTCGCCAGCAAAAATAGCCGCTTCATCACCTCCAGTTCCTGCTCTAACTTCGACAAAACAATTATAATCATCATTAGGATCTTTAGGTAATAGTAAAACTTGTAGTTGCTTTTCTTGTTCTTCAACTCGACTTAATGCTTCGTTTAACTCCTCTTGTGCCATTTCACTCATTTCAGGATCAGATAGCATCATTTTAGCTGTCTCGATATCCTCTTGAGTTTGCTTCCAATCAGAAAAGCACTTAACCACCCCTGTTAATTGCGAATATTCTTTAGATAAAGTGCGAAAGCGATTTTGATCCGCAATAACCGAAGCATCAGACAATAATGCTTGAACTTCTTCATAACGCTCTTGTAGCATTTCTAATTTGTTGATAATTGAAGATTTCATAAAAATATATATTAGATGATATAAATTAATTAAATTTGTGGGGCATTATATACTTAATCACTTTTAAAATACAGTTTGAGCTAGTTATCAGGTATATATCGCATAATTACATAAATAATATATAGCAAATCGATTGAATAAATGAAATATTATATGTAAATAACCAATATATTAGAAACTTAATATTAGGTTATTTGTTGCACTATCATTTTTTCATATTTAAATTCTATTTTGATCATAAAAAATTTTCTACTTGTGAGTGTATTTTTTAGAAAGAGTTAAAAGATAATTAATTATTATTTAAACTTAACACTAACTTTTTTTGACCATGAGATATTCGCTTATGATTTTTATTTATATCAGTAAATTTTTTTCCAATTTTTATCCACTATCAACAACCATACTTTTTAGCAAAAAATAGATAAAAACATTTCTAGACAATAATTTACATTTTTACAATAATAAAAATATCACAATAAATTGCGCTGTAGTTAATCACCAATGACAATACTTTTTTGTAGAAGCTAATTTAAAATAAGGGAAGTTAGCATTAGTACAGATAATATCGCAGAGAAAATAAAACAATGGGAATCATAGATAACATAACGAAAACGCTCCAAGAAGATCTATCAGGCGAAATAAAGCAAGGGAGTAAATTAGCAATCGTTGCCGCATGCTTTTCATTTTTTGCTTTTGAAAAACTCAAAAAAGAGTTGAAAAATATAGATGAACTCCGTTTCATCTTTACTTCGCCAACCTTTATAACCGAGCAAACCCCAAAAGCACAAAGAGAATTCTACATACCACGCCTTAATCGAGAACGTAGCCTTTATGGTACCGAATTTGAAATTAAACTTCGTAACGAATTAACACAAAAAGCGATTGCTAAAGAATGTGCTGATTGGATTAGACAAAAGGTTACATTTAAATCCAACATCACTAATGAAAATATGGCTGGATTCATACATGTAGACGATAATGCTTATATACCAATCAATGGATTTACAACTATTGATCTAGGTTGTGAACGAGGAAACAATGCTTACAACATAGTACAAAAGATTCCTTCTCCAGATTCAATTAAATTTCTTTCCATTTTTAATGAACTTTGGCAAGATAAAACTAAACTTCAGGATGTAACCAATATTGTTATCGACAATATTGCCAGCGCCTACAATGAAAATTCACCTGAGTTTATCTATTTTGTTATCCTCTATAATATTTTTAATGAATTTCTTGAAGATATTTCAGAAGATGTATTGCCCAACGAAGCTACTGGATTCAAAAATAGCAAAATCTGGAATATGCTATTCAACTTTCAAAAAGATGCAGCCTTAGCAATCATCAATAAACTTGAAAAATATAATGGCTGTATTTTAGCTGACAGTGTTGGGCTGGGTAAAACATTTACTGCTTTATCAGTAATTAAATATTATGAAAACCGAAATAAGTCTGTGCTCGTTTTATGCCCTAAAAAACTGAACAATAACTGGAACACTTACAAAGCAAATTACATTAATAACCCCATCGCTGAAGATCGATTACGGTATGATGTGCTTTTTCATACCGACCTTAATCGCTCTTGTGGTAAATCAAATGGTATAGATTTAGATCGAATTCATTGGAATAATTACGACCTTGTAGTGATTGATGAATCACATAATTTCCGTAATGGTGGCAAATTATCAAGCAAAGACAACGAAAATGAAAAAGAAAATCGATATTCAAAATTACTTAATCAAGTGATCCGAAAAGGGGTCAAAACTAAAGTATTGATGCTTTCCGCAACACCTGTTAATAATCGTTTCAATGATTTAAAAAATCAATTAGCCCTTGCTTACGAAGGAAAAACCAGTCATATTGATGAAAATCTCAATACTCATCGTTCATTGGATGAGATTTTTAAGAATGCACAAAAAGCATTTAACATTTGGAGTAAACAAGATACAACTGAAAGAACAACAGAAAGCCTATTACGGATGTTGGATTTTGACTTTTTCGAAGTATTGGATTCTGTTACGATTGCTCGTTCACGCAAACACATTCAAAAATATTACGATACCGCCGATATAGGTACTTTTCCAACCAGGCTCAAGCCTATTTCAGTAAGACCTAAACTAACGGATTTAGCTAATGCAATAAGTTATAACGAAATTTTCGAACAACTAATGCTACTGAATCTATCAATTTATACCCCTACCCACTTTATCTTACAAAGTAAAATGGAAAAGTATGCAGAAATATATGAGGACAACACAATTAATGTAGGATTTACCCAAGCTAATCGAGAACAAGGAATTCGTCGTTTAATGGCAATCAACTTGATGAAACGACTGGAAAGCTCGGTATTCTCATTTAATCATACATTAGAACGTATAAAAAACTTTATTCAGCAAACAATAGCTACTATTGAATCTTATAATCAAAGTATAAAAAAAGAAATAGAGCTTACCGATATTACTAATTTCAATGATCTTGATGAAGATGAACAAAATAATGATCAGTTATTTACATTTGGCAAAAAAGTAAAAATTGCCTTAGCCGATATGGATTATCTTTCATGGAAACACTATCTTACTAAAGATTATGAAATCTTATCATTATTAACTCATATGATAAGTGATATCACCGCAAAACATGATATTAAATTACAAAATTTACTTACTATTATTAAAAATAAGCAACTAAACCCCATTAATAACAATAATAAAAAAGTGATTATATTTACCGCTTTTGCCGATACAGCAAGTTATTTGTTTGATCACGTTAGCCAGTATGTACAAAATAACTTTTCCCTACATACCGCAATGATAACAGGTTCGGTTGACGGAAGATCTACTGTACCTAAATTGCATTGTGATTTAAACACTGTTTTAACCTGCTTTTCACCCAAATCAAAAGATAAACACTTGTTAATGCCGAATAACACTCATGAGATTGATATATTAATTGCAACCGATTGCATCTCTGAAGGGCAAAACTTACAAGATTGTGATTATTTAATTAATTACGATATACATTGGAATCCGGTACGAATTATTCAGCGGTTTGGACGTATTGATCGCATAGGCAGCAAAAATCAGTCGATTCAGCTAGTTAACTTTTGGCCTGATGTTACTTTAGATGAATATATTGATCTAAAAGCTAAGGTAGAAACTCGCATGAAAATTGTCGACATGACTGCAACAGGTGATGACAATATTTTAAGTGAAGAAGAAAAATCCGATTTAGCCTATCGTAAAGCACAGCTCAAACGCTTACAAGATGAAGTGGTTGATATTGAAGATATCACTAACAGTATATCAATTATGGATTTAGGTTTAAATGAATTTAGACTTGATTTGCTAGAGTATATCAAAAACCATCCTGAGCTTGATAAAACACCGTATGGATTACATGCAGTTGTGCCAGCTTCACCAGATATACCCGCAGGAGTTATTTATATATTAAAAAATCGGGCAAACAGCATTAATATTAATAATCAAAATCGACTTCATCCGTTTTACATGGTGTATGTAGCTAATAATAGTGAAGTTATTTGTGATCATTTATCACCAAAACAATTACTCGATAAAATACGCTTACTTTGCAAAGGCAAAACAGAACCCATTGCAAAATTGTATCAGCAATTTAACAAAATCACAGCCGATGGCAGTAATATGACTCATTTTTCACAACGACTTGGTGATGCCATAAATTCAATTATTGAAGTAAAAAAACACAGTGATATTGATAATTTTTTAAGCGGTAACTCAGTTAGTTTTGTTACCGATAGTATAAAAGGTCTAGATGACTTTGAATTAATCTGTTTTTTAGTTGTCAGTGAATCAGAAAATAAGGTAGCATAATGCTTGGTTTGCCCAAAACGACAGAAATAAATCACCAGTTAGCTAAAAAAACAATCTATGCAAAGTTTCAACTGAACAATGCTACGAAAGAAAAAGTCGATGCGGATATAGCTAAAATTACCCTTGTTAACGAGGTTTCCGCAGCAAAGATAAATCTCGCAGCAGGAAACAACATTAATGCTTTTTTTGTGGCATTGGTACAACTAAAAAAAATCAATTTTAATGAAACAAGCCTTGTTTTATTATCCAAACTAATACCGCAAAATATACTATTTATTTTGCAATATGCTAAGCAGGCTAAATTGGCCGTTTTTCAACATAAATTGATACAAAGTGATTGGCAAGCTAAAGAAGAATTACACATTGAATTAAAAGGATTAAACCTTGATAATGTCTGGCAAAACATCATTCAACAAGTCGGCAAATTCAATATTGAGCAAGGCAATAGCCTTGAACAGCAGATTATCATTGCCGATAAAAGACAAAAACTGATTTTAAATATTGCACGTCTTGAAAAGCAAGCAAGAAAAGAGCTACAGCCTAAAAAAGTATTTGAATTGGTGCAAAAAATTAACCAATTGAAACAAGAGTTAAAGGATTCTTAAATGGATAAATTAAAGATGCATTCACTCAATAAAGTGGATGAAAATATCAAAAAAATCGGTGCACAATTCCCGAACTGTATTACTGAACGCAAAAACCAACAAGGTGAAGTGGAATACGCCATCGACTTTGATCTGCTCAAACAAGAACTTTCATCAGTGATTGTTGAAGGCCGAGAAGAACGTTACCAATTTACTTGGCCTGATAAAAAGAAATCAATTCTACTTGCCAATGCCCCCATAGCCAAAACCTTACGACCTTGTCGTGAAGAAAGTGTTGATTTTGATGATACCGAAAATTTATATATTGAAGGTGATAATCTTGAGGTATTAAAACTATTGCAGGAAACTTACCTTGGCAAAGTCAAAATGATCTATATCGATCCGCCTTATAATACCGGTAATGATTTTGTTTATGAAGATGATTTTGCCCAAAGCTCATCAGAATACCTTGAAAACAGTGGGCAATTTGATGATGAAGGCAACCGTTTAGTAAAAAATACAGAAACGAATGGTCGCTTTCATACCGATTGGCTGAATATGATTTATCCACGTTTAAAACTCGCCAGAGATCTATTAACTGATGATGGTGTGATTTTTATTAGTATTGATGATAATGAGGTGGCACAACTTAGAAAAATTTGTGATGAGATTTTTGGTACAGGTAATTTTGTTGCACAAATCAACTGGAAAGGACGTGGAGGCAGACAAGATAGCAAATATTATGCAGCTGTTCATGAATATATTTTATGTTATACAAAGCGTATCATTGCTTTTCAAGCAGGCGAAGAACTCAAAAGTGGTGATATATATCCAAAATATGATGAAATTAAAAAACGATACTATAAAACACAGTTACTCCGTAAATGGGGATCTAATAGCCGACGAGAAGACAGACCTAATCTCTATTACTCAATAACGGCACCAAATGGAGATAAAGTATTTCCATTTTACGAAATAGAACAACAACCATCTGTTTACCAAAAAATAGATGGTCGTTGGCGTTGGAGTGCGAACACCATGCAACAAGCAATAAAAGATAATCGTGTTGAATTTATTCAATGCGATGATGGGAATTGGATTCCTTATGAAAAAATATTTGCACCGCTTGAAGGTGAAGAAAAAACAAAAAAATATACGACATGGATTGAAGAAGCTAATAATGGTGCAAATGTCGTAAAATCACTTTTCTCAAAGGCTATTTTTGACTACCCTAAAACTCCGTCACTATTAGTTAAATTTTTAAAAATGGCTAATATTCAAGATAATGATATAATCCTCGACTTTTTCTCAGGCTCCGCCACTACCGCCCACGCTGTTATGCAACTCAATGCAGAAGACGGCGGCAACCGCAAATTTATCATGGTGCAACTGCCAGAATCAACGGATGAGAAAAGCGAAGCTTACAAAGCGGGTTATAAAAATATCTGCGAAATAGGAAAAGAACGCATTCGCCGTGCAGGCAATAAAATTGCTCAAGAAAATCCACAGGCTAAATTTGATAAAGGCTTTCGTGTATTAAAGTGCGATAGCAGTAATATGAAAGAGGTTTATTACAATCCAGCTGAATATAATACCGATCTTCTTGACGCCCTGATTGACAATATCAAAGCCGATAGAACGGCGGAAGATTTATTGTTCCAAGTTATGCTGGATTTGGGGGTATTACTTTCCAGTGATATTAAACAAACCACCATTGCCGGTAAAACCATGTTTAACGTAGCGGATAACTTTTTAATGGCTTGTTTTGATACAGACATTAATGAAGAGGTCATCACGGCTATTGCCAAACAAAAACCTTACTATTTTGTTATGCGTGATAGCTCAATGGAAAATGATAGTGTTGCCACCAATTTTGAACAAATTTTCAACACCTACAGCCCTGAAACCAAGAGGAAGGTGTTGTAATGAAATTTAATTTTAAAATTCAACAATATCAAACCGATGCAGTAAATGCAGTAGTTCAAGTTTTTAACGGGCAAGGTTATCAAAATAGCCTGCGTTATGTGCGTGATTTAGGCAATACACCTACTCAGGCAGAAATGAGTTATGAAACGGCTTCAAGCTATACATCAGATGACAGCGCAATCGATATTGGTTTTAAAAATGAAATTATTTCGTTAACCGATAACGAGTTACTCGCTAATATCAAAAAAATACAAAACGTAAACAATATTAAACAGTCGGCTGATTTAATTAAAAACTTAGGTCGGTGTAGTCTTGATATTGAAATGGAAACGGGTACTGGTAAAACTTATGTTTACCTCAAAACCATGTTTGAACTGAACAAGCATTATGGCTGGAGCAAGTTTATTGTTGTGGTACCCTCTATTGCCATTCGTGAGGGAGTAAAAAAAACCTTTGAAATAACCTCAGACCATTTTATGGAGCATTATGGTCAAAAGGCTCGCTTTTTTGTCTATGACAGTAAAAATTTAACTTTATTAGATAGTTTTGCTGCCAATTCGGGCATTAATGTTATGATCATTAACACCCAAGCTTTTGCGTCCTCGCTAAAAGAAGACGGCAAAAATAAAGAAGCACGAATTATTTACTCAAAACGCGATGAGTTTGCGTCGCGCCGGCCGATTGATGTTATAGCCGCTAATAATCCCATTATTATTTTGGATGAGCCACAAAAAATGAGTGGCGAAGTCACGCAAAAAGCTTTAAAAAATTTTAATCCATTATTTTCATTAAATTATTCTGCTACCCATAAAAAACAGAATAATCTAATTTATGTCCTTGATGCACTTGATGCATATAATAAAAGACTGGTTAAAAAAATCGAAGTAAAGGGCTTTGAAGTTAAAAATCTAAGAGGTACTGATAGCTACTTGTATCTTGAACAAATCGTCTTATCCAGTAAAAAGCCACCACTGGCAAATATTGAGCTAGAAATAAATCATAAGAATGGTATCAAACGTGAAATTCGCCATTTTACTGAGGGTGATAATCTTTATTCTGTTTCAAAACAGATGCAGCAATACAAGGGATATACAGTATCTGAGATCAATCCTTTGACTGGAATAGTCACTTTTACCAATGGTATTTCAATTAAAACCGGTGAAGTGATAGGTGATATTTCTGAAGAAAATATGCGCCGCATTCAAATTAGAGAAACCATATTATCTCACTTTGACAAAGAAGAAAAATTGTTCAATATGGGCGTTAAATCACTATCATTATTTTTTATTGATGAAGTAGCTAAATACCGCCAATATGATGAAAACAATAACGAAATATTGGGCGAATATGGACAAATATTTGAACAAGAATACCTAACGATTTTGCAACAATACTTAGACCAAGCCAGCAACACACCTTATCAACAATTTTTAAAAACTAAGTGTAATGATGCAAGCCAAGTACATAAAGGTTACTTTAGCATTGATAAAAAAACTGGCAAAAGTATTGATAGCCAATTAAAACGAGGTAGCGAATCTTCAGATGATATTTCAGCTTACGACCTGATTCTTAAAAATAAAGAACAACTGTTAAGCTTTGATGAGCCCACTCGATTTATCTTTTCGCACTCAGCACTACGTGAAGGTTGGGATAATCCCAATGTTTTCCAGATTTGTACACTAAAACACTCCGATAACCAAACAGCTAAACGGCAAGAAGTTGGTCGTGGTCTTCGTTTATGTGTTAATCAAGATGGTAATCGTATGGATATTGAAAGCTGCGGCGAACAAGTCCACGATATCAACATGTTAACCGTTATCGCTAGTGAAAGTTATAGAAACTTTGTTAATGATCTTCAAGCCGACATAAAAACAGTCATTTATGATCGACCAACTGTTGCCACCAGTGAGTACTTTTTTGGTAAATATGTAGAAGTTAATGGTGTATCAACCATTATCGATAAAGCAGTAGCTGATAAAATTGAATTTTATTTAATTAGTCATGGCTATGTTGATATCGAGCGTAAAATAACCGATAAATACCGCAACGATGTTGTAATGAACTCAGTGGCACCATTACCAGATGAATTACAACCAATGGGTGACGGAATTCATCGCCTAATTCAGACTATTTATAATGATAGCGAGTTAGACGCCATGTTTACCGATGGTCATGAAACAAAGATTAAAGATAATCCACTTAATGAGAATTTTGATAAAGCCGAATTCCAAGCATTATGGCAGCAAATTAATCAGCAATATGCCTATACTGTTGACTTTGATAGTGATGAATTAATCAATAAAGCAATTGCTCATATCAACGATAAGTTATTTGTCTCGCAGCTACAATACATTACGGCTGTCGGTCAACTTAAAGAGCAGATAACGACACAAAGTATCTATCAAAATGATGCGTTTAAAACTCAAGAAACAAAGACTACCACTTTGGAACATGCTTATTTTAAACCAATAAAATACGACTTGATTGGTCAGATTGCGCAAGAAACCACATTAACCCGCAAAACAGTAGTGGCCATATTAAAGGGGTTAGATACAAAAAAACTAGATATGTTCAAGGATAATCCAGAAGAATTTATTGCTAAAATTATTAAATTAATTAAAGAACAAAAAGCAACTACAATTATAGAACATATTACATACAATAAAACTTCAGGCAAATATGACAGTACTATTTTCACTCAGGAAAAAAGTTTACAAAGTTACGATAAAGCGTTTTTAGCGAAAAAAGCAATTCAAAATTATGTATTTACCGATGGTCTAGCCGAAAAAAGTATTGAACGGAAATTTGTTGAAGATCTTGATACGGCAGAAGAAGTCTGCGTATATGCAAAATTACCAAAAGGTTTTCATATTCCAACACCTGTTGGTAATTATTCACCCGATTGGGCAATTGCTTTTCATGTTGGGAAAGTAAAGCATATCTTTTTTATTGCTGAAACCAAAGGTACAATGGATAGTTTAAATTTAAGGCCAATTGAACAAGCAAAAATTTCGTGCGCGAAAAAGCTTTTTAACGAACTTTCGACTAGTAAGGTACGCTATCATGATGTTGATAGTTATCAAAGCCTGATGAATATAATGAATTCATTATAAAATTACTTTCATTTAAAAATATAGTTATAGATAATTTATTTTTTACTGAAACGTATAGTTACCTGAAACTTTTTGACAAAAATTATCTTATAAAAAATAAAAATGCCGTTAGTT